>DASUBC010000417.1:0-10818 GCA_035763465.1 Thermomicrobiales bacterium | reverse complement strand
GCGCTGATGAGCCGCCCGCGCCTGATCTGCATGGACGAGCCGACGATGGGCCTGGCGCCGCTCTTCGTCGAGCGCACGCTCGACCTCATCGCGGAAATCAACCGGCAGGGCGCGAGTATCTTCATGGTCGAGCAGAACGCGACGCTCGCGCTCTCCATCGCCACGCGCGGCTACGTGCTGCAAAACGGCGCACTCGTGCTGGACGGCCCCGCGCGCCAGTTGCTTGACGACCCGGCGGTGCAGGCGGCCTACCTCGGCCAGCGGCCCTCACCCTCCGGCCCCCTCTCCCGCCCGGCGGGAGAAGGAGTAGCGAGCAACGCGAGCCGGGGGTGAGAGCTTGCCGTTTCCTAGGAATACGCCCCTATTTCACCCGGTTTACCGACCATATTTCCCCATTCCTGGCACGGCTCTGGCGACAAATAGGAGCAATAGGGGACTTGTCGCGGGGTTGCCAGTCAGGTATAACGCAGTGTATGTACATAGCTGGCCGCAACCAAAGCGGCGTGTCATGCGTATCCTACAAGCGAGGCGACGGCGCGTGAGTGGCCCGCCTGCTTGCCATAACGTATAATGAGCTGTTCACATGGCAGCGTGCCGTGTGAACTTGAAGGGTATGGTTCTATGGCCGAACAGGATGAACGGCAACCGCGACAGACCGCGACCCGGCGGGCGACCAGCGCGCCGAAACGCACAACTGCCGGCGGCGCAAAGAAGACGACAGCCAGGACAACGACGCGCGCGACCGCGACGAAGCAGGCGACAGCGACCAAAGCCACGAAGGGCGCGGGCAGCGCGGCGGCGACACGGCCCGTGCGCCGGACCGGCAATCTGGTCATCGTGGAGTCGCCCTCGAAGGCGAAGACTATCGCGAAGTATCTCGGGCCGGGCTACCGAGTCCAGGCTTCGATGGGGCATGTCCGCGATCTGCCGAAGAGCAAGCTCGGCGTGGATGTCGAGCATGATTTCACGCCGCAGTACCTGATCTCGAAAGACAAGACGCAGGTCGTCAAAGACCTCAAGAGCAGCGTACAGGGGGCCGGGCAGGTTTTCCTGGCGACCGACCCCGACCGCGAGGGTGAGGCGATCGCCTGGCACCTGATCGAGGCGACGACGCCCGACCCGGCGCGTGTCCATCGCGTCGTCTTTCACGAGATTACGCCCGGCGCGGTGCGCGCGGCGATAGCGAACCCGCGCGCGATTGACATGCACCTGGTGGACGCACAGCAGGCGCGACGTGTCCTCGACCGGCTGGTTGGCTACAAGGTCAGCCCGCTGCTCTGGCGCAAGGTCAAGAGCGGCCTCTCGGCCGGGCGCGTGCAAACGGCCGCGCTGCGCCTGATTGTCGAGCGCGAGCGCGAGATCGAAGCCTTCGTCCCGGTCGAGTACTGGACGATTGAGGCCGACCTGGCGAAGCAGGCGAGCGGCCCGGAGCCGAATCCCGCCGACCAGTTTCGGGCCACACTGCACCAGATCGCCGGCAAGAAGGCCGAACTGCACAACGAGACCGAAGCCACGGCGGTCATCACGGACTTGAACGGCGCGGCGTATATTGTCCGCGAAGTCAAGACGCGCGAGACGCAGCGCCGCCCCGCTGCGCCGTTTATCACCAGCACGTTGCAGCAGGAAGCCTCGCGCAAGCTTGGCTACGGCGTACGCCGCACGATGCAGCTGGCGCAGGAACTCTATGAAGGTGTGGACCTCGGGCCGGAAGGCACAGTCGGCCTGATTACTTACATGCGGACCGATTCGACCAATATCGCGGCGGTGGCGCAGGAAGAAGCGCGCACGATCATCGCGGCGAAGTATGGCGCCGATTATGTGCCGGAGAAGCCGCCGGTCTATAGCCGGAAGGCGAAGGGCGCGCAGGAAGCGCATGAGGCGATCCGCCCGTCGGGCGTGGCGCGCGACCCCGAAGCGATTCGCGGCTATCTGTCGCCTCAGCAGTACCGGCTCTACCGGCTGATCTGGCAGCGCTTCGTCGCATCGCAGATGCGCCCGGCGCTGCTCGACAGCACGACCGTGGATATTGACGCCGGCCGGGGCATCCTGGCGGACCGCCCGGCGTCGCAGACCGCGCCCTATGTCTTCCGGGCTACCGGCGCGGTCATCAAGTTCCAGGGTTTTCTGGCGGTCTACCGCGAGGGACGCGACGACAACGCGGACGACGACCTCGATAAAGACGCGCTGCCGCTGCTGACGCGCGGCGAGCCGCTCGACCTGATCCGGCTGGCGCCTGAACAGCACTTCACCCAGCCGCCGCCGCGCTTCACCGAGGCGAGCCTGGTCAAGTCGCTGGAAGAAGAAGGCATCGGCCGTCCCAGCACCTACGCGGCGACGGTGGCGACGCTGCAAACACGCTTCTACGTCGAGGTCGAGGAGAAGCGGCTCAAACCGACCGACCTGGGCCGGGTGGTCAACGATATTCTGGTCGAACAGTTCCCCGCTGTCTTCGACATTGGCTTCACATCGAAGATGGAGGAGGAACTGGACGAAATCGCGGCTGGGGAGCGTCCGTGGGTGCCCGTGCTCCAGGCGTTCTACGGCCCATTCGCCGAGTCGGTAGAGAAGGCCGAAGGCTCGATGGGCCGGGTCAAGGTCGCCGACGAGCCGACGGACGAAGTCTGCGAACTCTGCGGGCGGCCGATGGTGATCAAACTCGGCCGGTTCGGCAAGTTCATGGCCTGTACCGGGTTCCCGGAGTGCCGGAACACCAAGAATATCGCGCAAGGCACCGGCGTCACCTGCCCGAAGTGCGGGAAACACGAGATCGTCGTCAAGCGCAGCCGCAAGGGCGGGCGCGTCTTCTACGGCTGCAACGGCTATCCCGACTGCGACTTCACGCTCTGGGACCGCCCGCTGCCGACACCCTGCCCGGCCTGCGGCGGCCTGATGGTCGAAGCCGGTAAGCGCGGCAGCGGCGCGAAATGCACCGTCTGCGGCAACACCTCGCGCACCGCCGCCACGAAGGAGATGGCGACGGCGGACTAGGGGATAGGGGATAGTTGCTCATCACGAGACAGTGCTGATAAATCGGCATGGTGCTGACGAAAGACTATCCCCTATCCCCGACACAGGAGTGACAATGCCGTCTCCCACACCGCTCCCGCCCCGGCCCCATGCCACGACGATTCTGGCCGTCAAGCGCGGCGGCGAGGTCGCGCTGGCGGGCGATGGACAGGTGACGTTTGGTGATGTCGTCATCAAGCACGGCGCGCGGAAATTGCGCCGCCTGCACGACGGCCAGGTGCTGGCCGGGTTCGCGGGCGCGGTCGCCGATGCGCTGGCGCTGATCGATCGGTTCGAGAGCCAGCTCGATACCTGGCATGGCAATCTGCGGAAAGCCGCCGTCGAGACGGCGAAGGACTGGCGCACCGACCGCGCTATGCGTCATCTGGAAGCCGAGCTGATCGTCGCCGACGCGGAGACGCTATTGCTGCTCTCCGGCGATGGCGACGTGCTGGAGCCGGACGACGGCGCGATCGCGATCGGCGCCGGGTCGGCGTACGCCTACGCTGCCGCCAAAGCCCTGCTCGACCATACTGCGCTCTCCGCGCACGAGGTCGCCGAGGCGGCGATGCGGATCACCGCGCGCATCTGCATCTACACCAACGACACCTTGCTGATCGAGACGCTCAGCGCCGATGAAGGCGCGCCCGAAGAAGTCGCCGAGGCGGCCAGCGCCGCCGCGCCTACCTGAGCAAGCGTTTGACAGGCGCAGCAACGTGTATCCTGCAACCTGCAACTCAATGGTGAAACGATGGACGAACTGACGCCGGCCGCAATCGTCGCTGAACTCGATCGCTATATCGTCGGCCAGCGCGCCGCCAAGCGCGCGGTCGCCGTGGCGCTGCGATCCCGCGTGCGGCGGACGCGTCTGCCGGACGACCTGCGCGACGAGGTGCGGCCACAGAACATCCTGATGATCGGGCCGACCGGCGTTGGCAAGACGGAGATCGCGCGCCGCGTCGCTAAACTGCTTGACGCGCCCTTCGTCAAGGTCGAGGCGACGCGCTTCACGGAGGTTGGCTTCGTCGGGCGCGATGTCGAATCCATCGTCCGCGATCTGGTTGAGGTGAGCATTGATCAGGTGGATAGCCGCGAATTCGAGCAAGTCCGCGCGGCTGCCGAGCGCGCGGCGAACGAGCGTCTGGCCGCGTATCTCCTCGAACAACGCGAAGGCGGCAGTCCGCGCCGCAGCGCCGCGCGCCGCGCGCGGCACAGCCGGGTGGCAGCGCCCGAACCCGCGACCGGCCAGGCGGCCGAGACGCGCCGTCAGCAGCGCCAGCGCATCCTGACGCAGTTGCAGGAGCACCAGCTTGAGACGGAGCCGGTTGTGATTGACGTCGAGATCGCGCCGGCACTGGACTTTCCCGAACTCGATGGCTTCGAGTCGAGTATGCCGGAGGCGCTGCCGCCGCGCGGTCCCGAACAGCGCGCGCGCCGGGTGTCGGTGGCGGAAGCGCGCCGCATCCTGACCGACCAGGAGGCCGACCGGCTGATTGACTTTGACAGCGTGATCAGCGAGGCGATTCGGCGCGTCGAGCAGCACGGTATCGTCTTTCTGGACGAAGTGGACAAGATCGTCGGGTCGGATGGCGATTTCGGCCCCGGCGTCTCCGATGAAGGTGTGCAGCGCGACCTGCTGCCGATCATTGAGGGCGCGACGGTCCGCACGCGCTATGGGCCGGTCAAGACCGACCACATTCTCTTTCTCGGCGCGGGCGCGTTCACCTCGGTGAAGCCAAGCGACCTGATTCCAGAGTTTCAGGGACGGTTTCCGCTGCGCGTCGAACTCGCCCCGCTCGAAGAAGACGACCTCTACGCCATCCTGACCGAGCCGGCGAACTCGCTGCCGCGCCAGTACGCCGCGCTGCTGGCGACTGAAGGCGTCACGCTGGTCTTCAGCGACGATGCGCTGCGCGAGATCGCGGCGACCGCCGCCGAACTCAACGAGCGGCAAGAGGACATCGGCGCGCGACGGCTGGCGACGATCGTCGAGCGCGTGCTGGAAGAGGTCTCTTTCGCGGCGTCCGAACGCTCCGGCGAGATGATTACCATTGACGCCGCGTTCGTCCGCGAGCGCGTCGGCGACCTCGTGGCCGACGAAGACCTCAGCAACTTCATTCTGTGATACGAGCTATATCCAGCCGAACAGGCACCCGTGCGGATGGCAATGGGTGATTTGGGCTTGGAGCAGTGAGCGCGAATGACACGCGCGTGCCGCAGCTATGGCGTGAAGAAGAACTTCATCACAATCACAAAGCCAGCGAATAACCAGATTGCCTGACTGAACCACAAGCCGTACATCCACCGCCGCAGTCGCTCCAACTGCACATCGGGCTGACGCTGATAGATCGTGGGAGGAGACACGGCAGTGCCGGCGTATTGCGTTTGATAGCGGCGCAAATAGCGCATACTTGCCAGTGCCGCGAGGAGGCCAAGCACTATCGCTGGGACGAGCCACACTACCATGGCGACTGCCAAGTCTGACATGTTGTTCTCTCACGCTATTTGGAGTGGAGACCGCTAACTTGCTTTCGAGAGCCACCCCAACCTATCACTACCAGAACACTATGAGAATGAAGCCAACCCCCAATCCCCAGCCTAACGCTACCGTAGTGAAGATCAGCGCTCGCTGCCGCGCGCGTTCCAAACCTGGATCTGTTTGTGGTGTAAAGTAGGCATCAAAATACTTGCCAGCAATGCGCGGATTGGGTGTAAGTAGCTCGGGACTGTCAGTCGATGGAAAGTCGCGGTCGGAGTAGTGTGCTTTATACAGGCGCAGATATGCAAGTTGGGCGCTATTCATGAGCAAGCCAAAGATAATGAACGGCCCCAACCAGATAATTCCTTTGAGGAAGAAAGGATCCATGCACATACCTCACGAGTAGTGCGGCTTTGTGCCGTTGTGACGCACAATCTCTTCAAGGATGCTGGCCTCGGCAAATGAGATCCACCAAGCACAGTCATTGATCAGGCGGTCACCGAATACATTCAGTGTCCGTTGGTCTGCGGCCACGAAATCCTGGGAATTGGAGCTGAACTATCGCTACGCCAGCCGTCAGCCCCGGCCTCGTCATGAACCCAGTCCCGGAGGGACTTCGTGGCCGCGGCCCCTAGCCCCGGATTTCAATCCGGGGTACACCTCATCGCCACCGCGCCCACAATAGCCTCAGCGCCGGCTGCCGTCCGCGTAGATATGCTCGATATTGGGCGCGGCGACGGCGAAGCGCACCGACGGTTCGTCACCCAGCACCGTGATGCGATGCCAGCGCCCCGCCCGCGCGAAGACGATGTCGCCCGCGCGAGCGAGTACCGTCTCGTCGTCGAACTCCCACTGAATCTCGCCTTTGAGAATCAGCCAGAACTCGCTTTCGCCCTCGTGATAGTGCCGCTGGTGCGTCTGGCCGGGTGGCTGGCAGATGAAATTGCCCTGCACACGCTCGGTCAGGACGACCCGCTCGCTCCAGGGCGGCGCGCCATGCCGGGCCAGAATTTCGTCCACGCTGACTTTCGTCGCATTCGTGTAGCGGTCCAGCTCGCTCGCGGCCATGCCCACTCCCCTTCGTCAATCCGGCGCTCGCTGCCCCGGCGCGGCTCGATTGTACCAGTCGGGCAGTCGGGCAGTCGGGCAGTGGGTTCTCCGCAGCACCGTGCCTGGCTGTTGGCACAATGCTGATCCAGCGCGCTGCCCGACTGCCCGTCTGCCCGACTGCCCGACTCGTCCCATGCTACAGGTCCGGCTCGCGGTAGAGTTCCAGGTCGGCGAAGCGGGTGGTTTTCTCGAAGAAGCGCAGGTTGACGACGCCGAGGGGGCCGTTGCGGTGCTTGGCGATGTGCAGTTCGGCCAACCCCTTCTTCTCCGTCTCCGGGTCGTAGAGTTCTTCGCGGTAGATGAACGTCACCAGGTCGGCGTCCTGCTCGATCGATCCACTCTCTCGTAAGTCTGACAGCATCGGGATGTGCGATGAGCGACTTTCGACACTGCGGGAGAGCTGGGCCAGCGCCAGCACCGGCACGTTCAGTTCGCGCGCCAGACCCTTCAGGCCGCGCGAAATCTCCGACACTTCCTGTACGCGGTTGTCGCCGCGCCGTGTGCCCTGCATCAGTTGGAGGTAGTCTACCTGCACGAAATCCAGCCCGCGCTCGGCCTGGAGACGGCGCGCTTTCGAGCGCAACTCCATAATGCCGATGCCGGGCGTGTCGTCAATGTAGATTTGCGCTTCGGAGAGCTTGCCGAAGGCGCGGGAGATACTGTCCCATTCCTCGTCATTGATGTGGCCCAGGCGCAGCCGGTGCGAGTCAATCCCCGTCTCCATCGCCAGCATCCGCTGCACCAACTGCTCAGCGGGCATCTCCAGGTTGAAGATGGCGACCGTTTTGCCGTGCTGCGCCGCGTTGTAGGCCAGTCCCAGCGCCAGGCTGGTCTTGCCGACGCCGGGACGCGCGGCCATGATGATGAGGTCGCTCTTCTGGAAGCCGCCGGTGAGCTGGTCGAGGTCTTGAAAGCCGGTGGGGACGCCGATGACTTCGCCCCGGTGCTGCTGTAAGTAATCCAGCTTATCGAAGAAGCCTTCCAGCACTTCGGCGATTGAGACGAAGTCGCGCGAGCCGCGCTGCTGCGCGACTTCGTGGATGGTACGCTGCGCCTCGTCCAGCGCCTCGTCCAGTTCCAGTTGCTCGTTGTAGCCGATATTGACGATTCTGGTGCCGGCCGTGATTAGCCGGCGCAGCGTTGCCGTGCGCTCGACGATCTTACCGTAGTATTCGACATGGACTGAGGTTGGCGGAATGCCGGCCAGCCGCGCCAGCTGCGCCATTCCACCGACGTTCTCCAGCTCCTCGCGCCGTTCGAGCTCGGCCGCGACGGTAAGCAGGTCCGCCGGTTCGCGCCGGTTGTAGAGGTCGTAGATGACGCGATAGATGATGCCGTGGGCAGGATGGAAGAAGTCTTCTGGGCGCAAGGTCGCCGCGATACGAATGATCGCATCGCGGTCTAGCAGCAGCGCCCCGAGGACTGATTCTTCCGCCTCCTGATTGTGCGGTTGCAGTTTTTCGACGACCTGCACAACCCTCTCCCCGGGGCGCCGCGCTTATGCGTGATTGGCTGGCACCGGCAGACGCCCCTATGCGCCGGTGTCTGCTTCGGCTTCCTCAGCCTCCTCGGCCGGCTCGCTCGCCTCGTCCGTGGCGGCCTCGGCGGACGCTTCTTCCGCCACCGGCACGCCACCCTCCGGGGCGACGACGGCCGTGATCTGCGGGTTCAACCGGCCCACAAGCCGGATCGTGACCGGAAACTCGCCGACCTCATGAATACCGTGCGGCAGGTCCACCTTGCGGCGATCGATCTCCTGCCCCAGCTCGGCTGTCAGTTTCTCGGCGATGTCCGCGCTCGTCACCGAGCCGAAAAGCCGGCCGCTCTCGCCGGCCCGCGCCGTGAACTCCAGCCGCATTCCGCTGATCCGATCGGACAGCGACTGCATCTCGATTTCTTGCTTAGCGATACGCCGCTGCTCGGCCGCCTGGCGGACCTGCATCTGCTTGACCAGCCCCGGCGTAGCCAGCTGCGCCAGCCCCTTCGGAATCAGGTAGTTGCGCGCATAGCCCGGCTTGACTTCTTGCATCGTGCCGGCATCGCCGAGTGTCTCGACATCCTGGGTCAGAATAATCTTCATAGCAGTGTCGTTCCTCCATACCTTGCCGCTCCAGTGACCACCCGGCCACCGAGAGCCGCGCTCTTCTCGTTCGCGCGCCCCACAGCCACCTCCCGGCGACTGCGGCAGGGATTGTCCGCGCTGGCGGTGTACGGACACTCGGCGCTATCGCCCTACTATACTGGCAGCGGGGCCGTTTGACAAGGCTACGTACGCCTTATTCGCGCCCAAACCAGCAGATGTAAAGGAATCAAGCGAAGGCCGGACGCTGACTGTAAGCATATCGCGTGTTCGTGTGGCTCCGAGGTGGGCCAAATCGTCTAATATACCGCTGGCACGGTTGCAGAGCTGGTAGCGCACACCTGGCTCTTCCCACAGCGGCTGCCAGCCCGCATAAGCATAAGGGAGGAACGTTTGAGCGTAGCGGAGCAGGCGCGCACGGTCTTGTCCATTATCGTGCCGGTCTATAACGAGGCCGGGACTGTCGCCGACCTGCTGGCGCAGGTGCGGGCGGTCGAACTGGGCGACGCCATCGAGCGGGAAATCATCGTGGTGGACGATTGCTCCACCGATGGCACGGCCGAGGCGCTGCGCCAGGAGGCGAGCCAGCCAGCTACGCGCGTCATTCGGCACCCACACAATCGCGGCAAGGGCGCGGCGGTGCGGACCGGCCTGGCGGCGGCGCGTGGCGACATTCTGCTGATTCAGGACGCCGACCTCGAATACGATCCGCGCGACTACCCGGCGCTCTTGCAGCCGATTCTCGAAGGCCGGACGAAAGTTGTCTATGGCTCGCGCTTTCTCGGCGCGCACAAGGCGATGTACTTCTGGCATACGGTCGGCAATAAGATGATTACGCTTGTCGGCAATGTGCTCTACGATACGACGCTGACCGATCTGGAAACCTGTTACAAGGTCTTCACCGCCGACGCGATCAAGCCGCTGCGTCTGCGCTCCGAACGCTGGGGGATCGATCCCGAATTGACCGCGAAGGTGCTCAAGCGCGGCTACCGCATTTACGAAGTGCCGATCGCGTATAACGGGCGTGAGTTCTGGGAGGGCAAGAAGATTTCCTGGCGCGATGGCTTCAATGTGCTCTGGACGCTGGTGCGCTACCGCTTCATGAATTAGGAGAGTAGTTGTGGGAACGCCCGAATCCGGCTACTGGATTCGCTTCGAGGACGTTGACGGCGACATCGTCGAAGACGCCATGCCCGTAGACTCTCTGCCCGAAGTCGGCGCGCTGCTCCCGATTCGCGGCACGCACTACGAAATCATGGAGGAGTGGACCGATCGCTCCTTCGTGGCGGAAGGCGGCCCGGAGATTGTCGTCTTCACGGTGAAGCCGCTCGTCTGAGCGGGCAAGTCGGTAGTCGTCGGTCGTCAGTCGTCAGTCGTAAGTGGGTTTAGCTCGGCACGGCGCTTGGCAGTCAGCAACAGTGCTGACCAGAACTCACTGGCGACCAACGACTGACGACTGACCACTAGCCCCTTTGTCGCCCCCGCGTAATATTCCTGTAAAACTTGTCTGAAATCTCCCCTGTGTCCCTGCCGGCCGTCCTATACTGCGAAGCAGAGAGTGTTGGCGGCCCCTCATCCCCGTCCCCCTCTCCCGTGACACGGGGGGAGGGGAAGACGAGCCGGGGTACTCGCTTGCGGGTCGGGCGGGGGTGAGAGCAGGAGGATGGCGATGGCGGACCTTGACCCACACGCGCGGATCGCGCACCTCTTGCGCCGCGCCGGGTTCGGCGCGAGCGAGGCGGAACTGAACGACTACGTTGCGCTCGGCTTCGAGGCGAGCGTGGACCGCCTGCTCAATCCGCAGGCGGTGGCCGACGACCTTGACCAGCAGGTCGCCAATCTCGCCGCCAAACTCGGCTACAACCTCAACGACACCCTGGCCGATTTGCAGACAGTCTGGCTCTACCGCATGGTCAACACGAAGCGGTCGTTACAGGAGAAGATGAGCCTCTTCTGGCATGGTCACTTCGCCACCGCGAACTCGAAGGTCAACAGCCCCTTCCTGATGAATCAGCAATACCAGCTCTTCAACCGGCTGGGGCTGGGCAACTTCCGTGACCTCGTGCTCGGCGTCTCCAAAGACCCCGCGATGCTGATCTGGCTCGACGGCAACCAGAATCGCAAGGCCGCGCCGAACGAGAAT
>DASUBC010000416.1:0-5388 GCA_035763465.1 Thermomicrobiales bacterium | reverse complement strand
GTCGCCATCAACAGCCCGGAGACGCAGAAGGCGCTGGAGTGGGCCGGGCAGTTCTGGAAGGAGGCGTGCAACGAGGACGGGCTGTCGTGGGACGACAGCAACAACAACTCCTTCTACCTCTCCGGCGCGATCAGCGCGACGATGAACGGCTCCAGCATCTACCTGAAGGCCAAGACGGACAACCCGGACGTCGCGAAGAACACCAACATCTTCGCCTTTCCGAAGGGGCCTTCGGGCGGCAGCATCATCAACAACACTAACACCAATGCCGTCACCAGTTACTCCAAGAACCAGAACGCGGCGAAGGAGTTCGTCGCCTGGTTGATGGACAAGCCGAATTTTACCCGCTGGCTCGAAGCGGGCATGGGCTATAACACTGGCCCGACCAAGAACTACGAGAGCAGCAAAATCTGGACCGAAGACCCCAAGATGAAGGGCTTCCTCGACGCCGCGCAAGATTCGCGCTGGGTCGGCTGGCCGGCGCCACCGAGCCGGAATACGTCCGAATCCGAAGGCAAGTTCATCGTGGTGGACATGTTCGCGCGCGTCTTCCAGGGCACCGCGCCGAAGGATTCCATCGCCCAGGCCGAAGCCGCGCTGAAGGGTGTCTATAAGTAGGGGGTAGGGGATAGGAGGCGAGACACGTATGGACCTCAAACACACGGGGGCGGCGGAGCGACAGCTAGCGGCCCAGGACGCCTATCCCGGCCGGCGGGGCGGTGGCGTCGCCCTGCTGGAGCGTGAGAACATCCTGGCGTATATCCTGCTGACGCCCGCTGTGCTGACACTGCTCATCTTCGTGGCCTACCCGTTCTGTTACGGCGTCTGGCTCAGTCTGACCGACGCGCGCATCGGCATCGCCGGCAGTTTCATCGGTCTTCGCAACTTCCGCGACCTGTTGAGCGATCCGATCTTCCGCCTGACGGTTCGCAATACCTTCGTCTATACCATCGCGACGGAAATCTTCAAGTTGAGTCTTGGCATCGCGATGGCACTCGTGTTGAACAAGCGTTTTCGGGGCCAGCGCTTCGCCCGCGCGGCGATGCTGCTGCCCTGGATCGCGCCGACTGTGCTGACCGCGCTCGCCTGGAAGTTGCTATTCGACTCGCTCTTCAGTCCGATCAACTGGCTGCTAACGCACCATTACATCTTGCTGGGCGGCTGGCGGCCGATGGCGATCGGGCCGAGCTGGCTCGGACGCGCCCCACTGCCGATCATCTCGCTGATCATCGCCAACATCTGGCGTGGGATGCCGTTCTTCGGCATCTCGATCCTGGCCGGCTTGCAGACGATTCCCGAAGACCTCTACGAAGCGGCGGCGATTGACGGCGCGAGCGCGTGGCAGCGGTTCTGGCGCATCACCCTGCCACTGTTGCGCCCGGTGTTGAGCGTCGTCGTGCTGCTGTCAACCATCCTCACGTTCGCCGACTTCCAACTCATCAAGGTGCTCACCAATGGCGGGCCGACCAATAGCACGCAGGTCTTCGCGACCTACGCCTACCAGATCGGCATCGTCGGCGGCAGCAACATCGGCCGGGGCGCGGCGGTCTCGCTCTTCATGTTCCCGCTGCTGCTTATCACCGTCATTGGCGTGCTCTTGTCGCTACGGAAGGAGTAGTTGTCAGAGGGAACGGCCCTCACCCCCTGCCCCCTCTCCCGTGCGCGAGCGAGGGGGAAGAGGCACGGTGCTGACGAGAACCCACTGACGACCGACGACTGACGACCGACGACTGTTCACCGGAGGCAACCGATGGTTCAGAACCGTTCCGCGCTCAACCGTTTCTTCACCGGCATCTTGCCGACACTCGTCTTCCTGGTACTGGTGCTGCTGCCGTTCTACATCATGGCGGTCGTCTCGGTGCAGTCGCTGAAGGAGTTCACCAACCGGACGAACAACCCCTGGATTGTCACCCAGTTCACGCTGGATCACTATCGATTCCTGTTGCAAGACACACTGTTCGCGAAGTGGACGCTCAACTCGACGATCATCTCGGTGGCGGCGACGGCGGTCTCGCTCCTCTTCAGTGTGCTGGCTGGCTACGCGCTGGCGCGACTGCGCTTTCGGGGCGCGAACATGCTCGGCTGGATCATCTTCGTGACCTATCTGGTGCCGCAGACGCTGCTCTTTCTGCCGCTGACCAACGTCATTCATATCTTCCACCTCAGCAATACGCGCTGGGCGTTGATCTGCACCTACCCAACCATCCTGATTCCGTTCGCCACCTGGCTATTGATGGGCTACTTCCGGGGTATCCCGCGCGACCTGGAAGAGGCCGCGCTGATTGACGGGGCGACACGCCTGCAAACGATGTGGCGCGTCATCTTGCCGCTGGCCCTGCCGGGCATTCTCTCGGCGGGCATCTTCGCCTTCACCCTGTCGTGGAACGAATATATCTACGCGCTGACGTTCATCAACAGCGCCGACCTCAAGACGATTCCGGTCGGCGTGACCACGGAGTTGATTCGCGGCGACACCAACTTCTGGGGGCCACTGATGGCCGGTGCGCTGCTCGGCTCCATCCCGGTCGCGCTGCTCTACTCCTTCTTCGTGGACTACTTCGTCGCGGGCATGACTGCCGGCGCGGTGAAGGGGTAGGGCGAGTGACGAGTGGGTTCGTGCCGGCGCGGGGGCCTGGCGGGTGGGTGCAGCGCCTCTGAGGTGTGGCGCCGAATGAATCCGGGGTAGCCCGCAGCAGCACCGCACCCGCCAGAACACTACCACGCCGACGCGAACCCAATCATCACTCGTTACTCATCACTCGCTAATGCTATACTCTGTGAAGTATGATGCTTCCTGCCAGACGGGTAGAACCACCGGCGGGAAGCATTGGTTCGCGTGGCTGGGCGCCCAGATAGCGCCGGCATGGCAACAGGGAAAGAACGACATCAATGGTCACCAAGCAGGATTACTACGCGACGCTGGAAATCGAGCGCGGCGCCAGTAAGGCGGATGTCAAGAAGTCGTATCTCCGGCTGGCGCGGAAATATCACCCGGACGTCAATAAAGAGACTGGCGCGGAGGCACGCTTCAAGGAAATCACTGAAGCCTACGAGGTGCTCTCCGACGACGACAAGCGCGCAGCCTACGACCGCTTCGGCCATGCCGCCGTCAACGGCAACATGGGTGGCGGCAGCCCGTTCAGCGGCTTCGGCGGCTCGCCATTCGGCGGCGCTTCGCCATTTGAAGACCTCTTCGAGAGTTTCTTCGGTGGTGGAATGCGCCAGCAGGGTCCGCCACGCGGCGCCGACTTGCAGGCGCAGGTCACGATTGACTTCGAGGAAGCAATCTTCGGCGCGGAGCGTGAGTTGAACGTGACGCGCCTGCACACCTGTAAAACCTGCGGCGGCAGTCGCACCGAGCCAGGCACGAAGCCGGTGACGTGCATCGTCTGTGGCGGCAGCGGCCAGGTCCGGCGCGTGCAGAACACGATTCTCGGCCAGATCATGACCGCCGCGCCCTGCGAGCGGTGCGGCGGCGAGGGCGTCATTATCGCCAGCCCGTGCAAGACGTGTGGTGGGCAGGGGCGGGTGCGCCAGACCAGCACGCTCAATGTCAGTGTGCCGGCCGGCATCGAGGACGACGCGACGCTGCGTCTGAGCGGGCAGGGCGAGGCCGGGCCGCGCGGCGGAGCATCCGGCCACCTGTACGTGCATGTGCGTGTGCGGCCACATAAGCAGTTCGTCCGCCAGGGCAAGCAGATTCTGTTCGTCCAGCCACTGAATGTCATTCAGCTGACGCTGGGCGATGAAATCGAGGTGCCGACTGTGGACGGGCCGGTGTCGCTGAAGATTCCCGCTGGCACGCAGGATGGCCAGACCTTCCGCCTGCGTGGGCACGGCGCGCCCGATGTGCGCGGCGGCGAGCGCGGCGACGAAGTGGTGACGGCGCGGGTGAAGATTCCGACGAAACTGACCGGCCAGCAGCGCGCTCTGTTCGAGCAACTGGCTGAGACGTTCGGGATGGGCAAGGCCGAGGCGACCGAGCTGGCCCAGAGCGAGCAACGGCAGGACCGGCAACACGACAAGGGCTTCTTTGGCCGGATGAAGGATGCCTTTATCGGCCCCGACGAGGAGTAACGGCGCACCAGACGGGTGGCGCACGACGAGGCGGCGGTGGCAGATGTCACCGCCGCCTCACTCGTTTTGGGAGTCGGGCAGTCGGGCAGGGGGTTCTTGTTGACACGGTGCTTGGGGGCGGGCGCCGTGGCGTTGAGGTGCCCTGGCGGTTGAAACCGCGGGCTGAAGGCTGCGGCCACGAAGTCCGCCTACGCGGACTGGGTTTGTCACCAGGCCGGGGCTGGTAGGTCGGCACATTGGTAGACCTGCCGCAGTCCCGTTAGGGACTTCGTGGCCGCAGGACAGCTAGCGCCGACTTTCGTCGGCGGCTACCCGCAACGCCACCGCGCCAGCAGATAGACACGGTGCTAACGCTATTCCACTGACGACCGACGACTGACGACTGGAGGACTGCCATGTACCAGGTGATTGACGGTATCCCTGTCTGGGGTAAGCACGACGAGGCAACGATCGCGCAGATCAAGCGCTGCGCCGCCGACGAACGCGCGGTAGGCGCCGCCCTGCTCGCGGACGGTCACCTTGGCTACTCCGTGCCAATCGGCGGCGTGGTGGCGTACCGGGACGCTATTTCGCCGAACGCGGTCGGTTTCGATATTTCGTGCGGCAACAAGGCGGCGAAGACGACGATTCGCGCGGACGACATCCGCGCCGACATCGGCCGCATCATGGACGAAGTCGCGCGCACGGTCGTCTTTGGCATCGGGCGCGGCAGCGGCAAGCGCGCCGACCACTCGCTCTTCGATGACCCGACCTGGCGCGATGTGCGCGAAGTCGGCAAGTTGAAGAACCTGGCGCGCGAGCAACTGGGAACTGTCGGCAGCGGCAACCACTACGTAGACCTCTTCGAGGACGAGGGGGGGTACGTCTGGGTCGGCGTCCACTTCGGCAGTCGGGGATTCGGCCACCGCACCTGCACCGGCTTCCTCAATCTTGCGGCCGGCCAGGCGTTCGACGCCCGCGCGCCGGGCGAATCTATGGACGCGCCGGCGGTCGTGCTGCCGCTGCACGGCGCACTCGGCCAGGCGTACCTGGCGGCGATGACGCTGGCCGGACGCTACGCCTACGCGGGGCGCGACCTCGTCGTGCGGCAGGTGTTGGACATTCTCGGCGCTGAGGCGGTGGACGAGGTCCACAACCACCACAACTATGCCTGGCAGGAGACGCACGACGGCGAGACGGTGATGGTGGTGCGGAAGGGCGCGACGCCGGCGTTCCCCGGCCAGCGCGGCTTCATCGGCGGCTCGATGGGCGACATCAGCGTGATTGTCGAGGGGGTAGACAGCGAGGAAGCCCGCGCCGCGCTCTACAGCA
>DASUBC010000415.1:0-3279 GCA_035763465.1 Thermomicrobiales bacterium | reverse complement strand
ATGACAAGACTTTCAGCGGGACGCCTGGGTGGTATGCACGTTGTAGTCACAGTGCTATGCTGGACTGTACGGCGTGTGGCGGCCTTCTAGTGGGCTGACGGAGAGACGATCATGGAGAAAGTACACGAAACGCTGCTAGGGCAATATCGCATTGAAGCGCTGCTAGGACGTGGCAACCGCGCTGCGGTCTACCGGGCCGTCCACGCCCAGAGCGGGCAACTGGTCTCCTTGCGCGTCTTCGACCGCGCGCTCAGCGCGGAACCAACCTTCACCGAGCGGTTTCAGCAGGTCGCGGCGACCCTCAAGTCGCTCCAGCATCCCAACCTGTTGCCGGTGCAGGATTTCGACCAGCACGCGGGCCGGCACTTCCTGGTGCGCCCCTATATCGCGGGCGGTTCCCTGCGGCGGCGGCTCGGCACACCCTTGCCGCCCACTGAGGTGCTGCACCTGTTGCAGCCAATCGCCGCCGCGCTCGATTACGCGCACGGGCACGGTATCGTCCATGGCGATCTCAAGCCGGGTAACATCCTGCTGCCGGCGCCGGGGCAGATCGTCATCACCGATTTTGGCATCGCGCAGTTGTTGCCGCGCGGCAATAGCCTGCTTATGGCTGCCACGGGGCGCTACTATGGCACGCCCGAGTATCTGTCGCCCGAACAAGCGCACGCGCTCCCGCTCGATGGCCGGAGCGACATTTATTCGCTGGGTGTGATGCTGTACGAGGCGCTCACCGGCCGGCCACCATTCCGCGCTGAGGAAGGCGCCGACACACCACGCGCCATTGCGGCGCGGCACATTACGACGCCGCCACCGGCCCCACGGCTGCTGAACCCCACCATCGCGCCGGAAATGGAGCAGATCGTGCTCCGGGCGCTGGCAAAAGACCCGGCGGAACGCTTCGCCACTGCTGCGGAGCTCGCGGCCGCCTTTGAGACAGCCACCGGCGGCGATAACGCGCCGACCTCGGCGCTGCCACTCATGGAAACGGCGGCCTTACCACCCGACCTGCTCGCGACTACCGAGAGTACTCCGAGCGAAGCGGACTCGGCCGACCTGGCAGCACAGGCGGCGCGGCACGCCGCCGAACTCCAGGCTATGTGCGCGGCCTACGAAGCCCATCTGGCCGCCGACGCGGAAGTGCTCCGTGGGAAAGAAGCGATAGTCGAGACACTGAACCAGCAGGTCGTGGCGGCGCGGCAGGAACGCGCCGCGCTGGCTGCCCGGCTGGAAGAGTTGTCGAGGGTTGCCGAAGAGCGCGATACACTGGTGTCCTGGGTCAAAGATTTTGAGCAGGTACGCGCCCAGGTCTTACGCTTGCTCTCCAGGCAGGCCAGCACGCCAGCGAATGTACCCGGTGAAGATACGCATGTGGCTACCAGCCCTACGCCTGCGCCTGTCGGCCAGCTGGTAATCCTGGACCCACAGCGCAGCGGACTCCCCAAAGAGGCGGCCTTCTCCTTGCGCTCGGGCGCGGTGGTTGGACGGCACCCCGGCAATGCCATCCCGATCAATGATGAATTCATCTCAACCCGCCACGCCGAGCTGCGCCACGACGCGGACGGCTGGTGGGTTACCGATCTGGGCACGACCAACGGCACCTATGTCAACGGCGCGCGTGTCGCGGCGGCGACCCAGCTGCACACGGGCGATGAAGTGCGGTTTGGCCGGGTGCGCGCTCGCTTCGTCTGAGTCTCTGGAGCATGTAGGGGATAGGGGATAGAACCTCTCAACAAGGCAGTGCTAGTAGACCAGCACAGTGCCGACGAGAGACTATCCCCTATCCCCTATCCCCTTCCCACGCAAACCCCACGTACATTTGCTATGCTTGGACGCGGGAAAATGGGAAGAGGAGGAAGTGTGGCGCGCAAGCCTTCCCGCGGCCTGGCGGGACAGATGTTGATGCCAGTCTATGTGCCAACGGCACTGCTGGCCTTCGGGCAGGGTATGCTCGTGCCCACCCTGCCGTTCTACGCTAAAGACCTCGGCGCCTCCGGCAGTTTGATCGGGCTGATCGTGGCGGCCGCCGGCCTCGGCACGCTGGCGACCGATCTGCCGGCGGGCATCGTCATTGGCCGGTTGGGGCGGCGGCCGGCGATGCTCATGGGCGCCGGGCTGGTGGCAATCTCGACCATCATCGCCGGGCTGTGGGCCAATGTCCCTGGCCTGATTTTGCTGCGCTTACTGGCCGGCGCCGGCACCGCACTGTGGGCGCTGTCGCGCCACGCCTACATCACCGACGTCACCCAGCCTGCCCAGCGTGGTCGCTCCATCGCCGTTTTTGGCGGCATCAACCGTGCTGGCAGCCTCCTTGCGCCCGCGCTTGGCGGCGCGCTGGGCAAACTCTTCGGCCTGGGCGCGCCCTTTATCGTCGCTGGTATCCTGGCGGCCGGCACTGCCGGCATCGCGTTTATCTTCGTGCCGGAAACCGGTGGGAGTAGCCAGTTCAAGGCCGGACACAAAATGCGCTGGGGGCTGGTGCGCGGTATGCTGCGGACAAACTGGCGCGACATCTCGGCGGCCGGCAGCGCGCAGGTCTTCGCCCAGATCATCCGATCGGGCCGGCAACTCGTGATTCCCCTGTATGGCAGCGCGATCGGCCTCGACGTGCTGACGGTCGGTGGCATCGTCTCCGCCGCCGCCGCGCTCGACGTCTCGATGTTCTTGCCTGCCGGCTTCCTGATGGACCGCTTCGGCCGCAAGGTCGCCGCTGTCCCCTCGTTCCTGGTGATGGCGCTGGGCATGTTGCTGGTGGCGCGGGCCGCCGATTATCAGGGGCTGCTTCTCGCCGCCTCGGTCATCGGCTTCGGTAACGGGCTAGGCTCCGGCACGATGATGACGCTCGGCGCTGACCTCGCGCCGCCCGGCGCCGTCGGCGAGTTCCTCGGCATCTGGCGGCTGATCGGCGACACCGGCCAGTCGGCCGGACCGCTGATCGTTGGCCCCACCACGGAAGCGCTCGGCGCGGCTGCCAGTGCGATTCTGCTCAGCGGCGTCGGCCTCCTGGCGGCGCTAACCCTGGCTATCCTCGTGCGCGAGACCAACACTACTCGCCGTCCAGCCGTGCGCCAGACGTGAGGCGGGCAGTCGGCTAATGGCGCTGGTGTAGCACGGTGCTTGCCTGCGGGCATGGCGGCGCTGCGGTGTTGCGCCGAATGCATTCGGCGCTAGATGGCCTACGGCCACGAAGTCCCTCCGGGACTGGGGCGGGCCAGCCGCTGCGTTCTCATCCTGCCCCGGCGCTGTCCTGAACCCAGTCCCCGGCGGGGGACTTCGTGGCCG
>DASUBC010000414.1:0-9277 GCA_035763465.1 Thermomicrobiales bacterium | reverse complement strand
ATCAGCACAGCTGATGCGGACGACTGTTTTCTCTGTCTTGTCGCCGCTCGCTCGCGTCTGACGCCTCCGCAAGCGGCATCATGTTCGCCCCCCTGTCTTTGGTAGGCAACCCTTTCGCAAACAATTGACATGACCTGTGCGTGCGCGGTATGCTTGACAGGGGAAGGATGTGAAGGGAGGTCGCCATGGTGGAGGGCGTGCGGTCGCGCTATGCGACTGAGCCACTATATAACATCAAGGCCGTGGTGCAAAAGACGGGTGTCCCGGCCGACACCGTGCGCGCCTGGGAACGTCGCTACGGCGTGCCTCTGCCGAAACGGACCGAGACCGGGCGCCGTCTCTATTCCGATTATGATGTCGCTTCGATTCACTGGTTGCGCGAGCGCACGCTCGCCGGCATGACGATCAGCCAGGCAATCCACCAGTTGCGTATGCTTGGCGACGAGGCGTTCGCCGAAGGGCCGCCGGAGCGCGATCGCGGGCCGCGTAATCCCGCCATCCTGACCGCCGACTTGCTGGATGCGCTACTCGCGTTTGATGAACAGCGCGCGAGCGCCATCGTAAGCGAAGCGTTCGCCCTGTATCGCGTTGAGGATGTGTGCCTCGGCGTCTTTAGTCCCGTCCTCACCGGGGTTGGCGAACGCTGGCGCCGGCAGGAGGCGACAGTCGCGCAGGAGCATTTCGCCTCGTACTTCATGCAGCGCCAGCTGGCGATTTTGCTCCAGGCATATGCGCCGGCTACAGCGCGCGGCATAATCATCATGGCCTGTGCACCCGAGGAGCTGCACGAATTCGGCGTTTTGATGCTCTCCGTCTTTCTGGTCCGGCGGGCCTGGCGGATCATTTACCTGGGCGCCAACGTGCCGATCGCCGATCTCGTGCAGACTGTCGTCTCCCTGCAACCGGCGCTGGTGTGCCTCTCTGCCAGTAGCCCGCGCACTGCCCAGGCGCTGAGCGCCGCTGCCGTCGCGATTGCCCAGTTGCCGGGACCGCGTCCGTTGTTCACGTTTGGCGGTCTGCCCTTTATCGCCGACGAAGCATTGCGCGCCCAGGTGCCCGGTCACTACCTGGGCGCCGACGCCCAGGCTGGCGCGGACCGGGTTGAAGAGCTCCTCGCTTCGTAATGGGTTGTTGCAGGTTACAGGTTGCAGGTTGCAAGTTCTTGGTCGGCGCAGGCAGTGGTGGATTGCCAGACATGTTTGCCAGCCACAACCTGTAACCTGCAACCTGTCAATCTGCAACGACGTCAGGCCGACGCGCCCGCATAGCGCCGCAGGCCCACGCGCCAGAAGGCGCGGGAGATGAGCAGAAGTGCCGCCGCCAGCGCGATGGCCCCCAGGAGAGTTTGCACAGTCAGCCGGCCAGAGAGTGCTTCGGCCGGCACGGTCGTCGCGAACGCGACCGGCACCAGGAAGGTCAGCGACCAGCGCAGCCAGGGCGGGTAGATGCCGACCGGCCAGCGCCCGGCTTCGTACATGCTCTGGAAGATGACCAGGATGTTCTCCACGCGCACGAACCAGAACGAGCAGGTCGCCAGCAGCAACCAGAAACTGTAGACGATCGCGCCGCCGGCCAGGAGTGCCAGGCCAAAGGCAAGCGCGTTCCACAGGCTCGTCGTCTCGCCCAGCCGCGCCAGGGCGATGCCGATGGTGACCAGGCCCAGGCCGATGTCCGCCAGTTTCCAGATTTGCACCTGCTGGACGCTGATCAGCAGCTGCGAGTCGGCCGGCTTGGTAAGCGTGAAGTCGAGCGTGCCGAGTCGCACCTGTTCCATCAGCCGCTGCATACTTGGCTGGATCAGCAGCCGGATCAGTCCCCCGACGATGAAATAGACGCCAAGCAGGGCCAGGAGTTCCGTCTGCCGCCAGCCGCCCAGCGTGTCGGTATGCGAAAAGACGACCGCCAGGCCCGCCAGCGCGGACGCCAGGTCAATCGCCGACTGCCCGAGCTGCACAAAGAAGTTCGTGCGGTAGCCCAGCTCGTTGATAATGCCGAGGCGGAAGTAAGTCCAGATGATCTTCCACACGTTCAGGCCATCCTGTCAGGCTTCGGGCAGGCTGACGCGCACCGCCACGAGCTCGTCGTCGGTGTCAGCCACGGTGTAGGCAGCGGCGGCTTCGCGCACGGTGGCCGCCTGGTAGCTGGCCGGCGACGCGGCACGGAGCGCGACCAGACCGTCACGCGCCAGCTGGCTGACCAGGCCGTGCAGCCAGGGGCGATCGGCGGCGGTATAGCCCGGCTTGACCCGCGGACCGAGGTCGTCGAGCGCGATGCTGTCGCCGCCCGCGAGTGTGCCAAGCACGCGTAGCGTCTGGCCGCGATAATAGCGCGTCGTGCTGGTGAACGGCGTCGCGCGGGCGGCGCCGTCGCGCGCGGCGTGCCGGCGGTCGCGCTGTTGCTCGGCGAGCGCCGTGCCAATCGCCGGCATGGCCAGACAGCAGTCGCGCAGGGGACAGACCAGGCAGGCCGGCTTACGCGCGGTGCAGACCGTCGAGCCGAAATCCATCAGGGCTTGATTCCAGTCGTAGCCCTGGCCGGCGGGCACCGCGCGCTCGGCGAGCGCCCAGAGTTGCCGGTCGGTCAGGCGTGGGCGCGGCACTTCAGGACCCGCAAAGATGCGGTGCAGCACGCGCTAGACGTTGGTATCGAGCACCGGCACGTCCTGTTCGTAGGCGAAGCAGGCGATCGCGCGGGCTGTGTAGTCGCCGATGCCCGGCAGCGCGCGGAGTTCGTCTACGGCAGCCGGCAGGCGTCCGTTGTACTGAGCGACGGCGAGTCGCGCGACCTGCTGGAGGCGCACCGCGCGGCTATTGTAGCCAAGCCCCGACCACGCGCGCAGCACGTCGGCGGTCGGCGCGGCGGCGAGCGCGGCGAGTGTGGGGAACTGCGCCAGCCAGGCGTGGTAGCGCGGCAAGACGCGCGGCACCTGCGTCTGTTGCAGCATCATCTCGGAGACGAGGATGTGATACGGGTCGCGCGTCTGCCGCCAGGGCAGATCGCGGCGATGCGCGGCATACCAGGCGAGAAGTCCCGATTGTGCCGCCGCGATGCGTGCGGCTTCGGGCAAATCTGTGATCGGCATGTCGCCCGCCGTCATAGTGGCGGGTGCGGCGGTCCGACACGATGTATCCTTAGGGGCGGAAGTTATCTTGGTGGGGTGCGTATCACTCACAACCTGTCACCTGTATCCAGGCCACTCTCCGTTAATGAAGGATAGCAAAAGCCGCCGGAACATCCAGGGCCATGACTCACAATCCCTTTGCAACAGGGCATACAAGCAAGGTATGCGCGGCCGTGATTTGACCAAAAGTTTGGCGGCGAAAAGTGCAGATACCCCTGTACGAACGACCCATTGTCGCATCCGCAGCGCGTGCGCTATACTAAGGAACAGCGGTGGCTGTGGCGCGGCCCCGTTGCCACGCGCGGGTTGGTTGTCTGGGTCTAACGCAACGAGACTCGGGCCAGTCAGGTTCGCGACCGTCCGGACGCGCGACGCGCGCTTCGGCTTTGTGGTGGAATGCAACAGAACAAACTGACGGTAACATGGCCAGCGCGCGGGTGGGGCAATCGCCTGACCAGCGCGCCGTTTTGGTTTTCGACCTTCGCCAGCGCGGGGCGCGCATGAGTGCGATGGGGGAACGGTTGCCAGTTGTCATCCGCGCGGTGCGCGGCCGGGATGTGCCCAGCCTGATACGGATGCGGCAGGAGGGCGTACGCCTGGACCTGCCGGAGGCGCAGGTGCGGGGCTATACCCCGATGAAGGGCGTCGCCGAGAGTCGCTGGTTCGCGCTGGGTCGTGGCCGGGTACGGACCTATGTGGCCTGTGTAGACGGCCAGCCGGCGGCGTTCGTACAGGCGCGGGAACGATCGCCGCGCCAGCGGCACAAGTGGGATATTTTGCACCTGGGCGCCGCAACCGCTGGCGCGGCGCTCACGAGGCGTACCGACCTCTGGACGTCGTTGCTCGATTACACGACAGCCGCCGCCGGCCGCCGGGGCGTGCAGCGGCTCTACGCCAAGCTGCCGGCGCAACTGGCGGCGGCTGAGGCGTTCCGGGCGGCGGGTTATGCCCGGTACGGTCAGGAGACCGTCTACCTTTTTCAGGGCAGCGCCGACCAGCGTGCTTCGAGCGCCCACGAAGGACTCGCCGTTTTGCCGCGCCCGCAGGCGCCTGACGATACCTGGGCGGTGCATCAACTCTATACGCTGACCGCGCCGAAGCCGGTGCAGTACGCCGAAGCGTATACCAGCCATAATTGGGAGTTGCCCCGGTACTGGGCCTTCCTCTCGCGCGGCACACCGCGCGAGTGGGGCTTCATCGTCGAGCGCGGCCACGAACTGGCGCTCTATTGCCGGGTTGGCCGGCAGGGCAAGCGGTCCAGGCTCGAATTCATGTTCGAGCCGGCCGCGCGGGAGTTGTTACCCACGCTGCTTGACGCGCTGCTGGACTGGCTGGCGCCTGGCCCTGACGAACGCCTGTATTGCACGGTGCGTGAGTATCAAGCAGAACTCGATCCGGTCCTGACGGCGCGGAGTTTCGTGCCGGTGGGCCATCAGGAACTTCTCGTACGCTATACCACGGTATCGGTCCGGGCTGCCGCGCCGGCGTCAGTGGCGCGGCCGGCCCGAGAGGGCCGGTTGGTTGGTGTGCCGGTGCAGCCCCAGTTGCGCCGGCAGCCTGAGGCGCTGGCGGTGGTGGAGACCGCCGGTGGTGGTCTGGCCAATGTGTCGTAACGGGACTCGCTCCGGTTCTCCTCGCACGAGGCGCGGGGCGCGGCGCTGACAGTCGCCGGAGCGATCGGCGCGCGGTTCTTTCAGCAATAACGATCGCGAGGTGATGTAACTTGCTGAAGGTAGACATGTTTGACCTGAACTATTCGCGCAAAGGCTACGAGGAAGAGGTCACCGATAATCTGGTGGATCTCTTCGCCGCGCTGCCGCCCCGGCTGGTGACTCGGCTGCGGCATCAGGATACGCGTGGCCTGCTGGAACTGGTGCTTGATCTTGGCCGCAAACCGGAAGCCCGGTTTGAGCGCGGCGAGATCGTCCTCGACGACACCGATATCACGCGCGAAGACCTTCAGTATGTGGCCGAACATATCGGCCATTTCGGGGAAGATAACCGGGCCGGGATCGAGCGGACCTTGCACCGCATTTCGGCGATCCGCAATCGCTCGGGCGACATCGTCGGCCTGACCTGCCGGATCGGGCGCGCGGTCTTCGGCACGATCGCGATCATTCAAGACCTGGTCGAGTCGGGGGAGAGCATTCTCATCCTGGGGCGGCCGGGCGTGGGCAAGACGACGCTGCTGCGCGAGACGGCGCGGGTGCTGGCCGATTCGCTCCGCAAGCGCGTCGTGGTGGTGGACACGAGTAACGAGATCGCCGGTGATGGCGATATTCCCCACCCGGCGATCGGCCGGGCGCGGCGGATGCAGGTGCCGCGCCCTTCCGAGCAACACGCCGTGATGATCGAGGCGGTGGAGAACCACATGCCCGAGGTCATCGTGATTGACGAGATCGGCACTGAACTGGAGGCGCAGGCCGCGCGCACGATTGCTGAACGCGGCGTGCAGCTCATCGGCACCGCGCACGGCAACACACTCGAAAACCTGATGCTCAATCCGACGCTGGCCGACCTGATCGGCGGCATTCAATCGGTGACGCTCTCCGACGAGGAAGCGCGCCGCCGGGGCACGCAGAAGTCGGTGCTCGAACGCAAAGCGCCGCCGACCTTTACGGTGCTGGTCGAGATACAGGATCGTGATCGCGTCGCGATTCACCGCGATATCGCCGAGGCGGTGGACGCCATCTTGCGCGGCCACCCGCTGGGCACGGAGATTCGCTATCGCCGCGATGATGGCGAAGTCGAAGTGACCTATCAGGATGAGCTGCCGCCAGCGGCCGACAGTGGCCGGCATGGTCGTCGGGGCAATGAGCGTGGCGGTCATGTGCTGGCATCGTCAGCCGGTGGGCCGCGCCGGAATGCCGCCGGTCAAGCGGTCGCCCCTGCTGTGCCGACGCCGATCCGGCCGGTCGAAGTCGCCGCGCCGGTGGTCGAGACGCCCAGTGTCGCCACGCTGCCAAAAGGACGTGGTACGCCGGCGAAACCGCTGCGACTCTATCCCTTTGGGGTCAGCCGCAACCGGCTAGAGCAGACGGTCACAAGTCTTGGTGTCCCGGCGACGATCACGCGTGACCTGCGCGAGGCTGATATCGTGCTGACGCTCAAGAACTACTACCGGCGGCGCCCACAGCAACTCCAGGAAGCCGAGGCGCTGGGCAAGCCGGTGTACGTCCTACGCAGCAATACCAGCACGCAAATGGAAACGGTGCTGTCTGGCATTTTCGCGCCGGCGCTGGCGTCAAGCGCGCCTACCGCCGTGCCGGCTGCGGAGGACGAACCGGCTACGGATGGCGTGGCCGACGCGCTGTACGAAGCGGAAGCAGCGGTGAGCGCGGTGCTGGATAACGCCAGAGCGATTGAACTGGCGCCACAAACCTCGTACATTCGCCGCCTGCAACATCAGGTCGCCGAGCGGTACAACCTGCTCTCGCGCAGCCGGGGCAAAGAGCCAAATCGGCGCGTGGAAATACTGCCTGGTGGCAGACACTGATGCACTTCATTGCCCTGGAGGGGCCGGAGGGGAGCGGCAAGACGACCCAGCTGCAGGCGCTGGCCCGCGCGCTGACCGCGCGCGGGCTGCCGGTGTGCGCCACGCGCGAGCCGGGCGGCACGCCGATCGGCGAACAATTGCGTGCCGTTTTGCTTGGTACGGCAAACCATGCTATGCTGCCCCAGACTGAGACGCTGATTCTGCTGGCAGCACGCGCGCAGCATGTCGCGGAGGTGATCAGTCCGGCGCTGGCGCGCGGCGAGTTTGTCCTCTGTGATCGGTATGCCGGAGCGACGTACGCGTATCAGGGCTACGGACGTGGTCTGCCGCTGGAGGTGCTGCGCGGTCTGCAAGCATTTGCCGCCGGCGCCTGTGCGCCCGGCCTGACGCTGCTGTTCGATCTGCCGGCGGAGGTAGGGCTGGCACGGCGCCAGGCGACGGGTGACGTGAACCGGCTCGATGTCGCGGGGCTGGATTTCCATCGCCGGGTGCGCGCGGGGTATCGCGCGCTGGCGGCGGCGGACCCGGCCCATTGGGTGACACTCGATGCAACTCAGCCGGTCGCCGAAGTCACGGCACAGGCGTTGCGAATACTGACCAGCAGGCTGGAATTGCCGGTGGCCGGCAGCGAGTAGGCTGGGGACGATCAGCGGACTGATGGTCTGAATGTCGAGCGCGGCGCTCGCTGACGACTGAACGCTGGGAGACGATTGATGAAGCTGGTGGTCGCCGTCGTCCAGGGCAAGGACGTTGAAGGGTTGATGAGCGCGCTGCGCTCAGGCGGCTATCGCGCCACGCAAATTAATAGTTCCGGCGGCTTCTTGCGCGAGAATAACGTCACGATCATGACCGGGGTCAATGACGCGCAGGTGCCCGATGTCTTTCGGATCATCCGCGAGAACTGCTACACCCGGACGCAGTACGTGAATCCGCTGTTACCGATTATGGAACCGGGCGAATTCTATATGCCCAGCCCGGTGGAAGTTCAGGTGGGCGGGGCGACCGTCTTCGTGCTACCGATTGTGCGGTATGAGCGCATCATGGCGCCGGCCGTCGGTGGCGTGGGCGCGGCGAATGGCTGAACGCGAGCGAGAACGCCGTAGCCGGGGCGCTGAAGAAGAACCGGTGCGCCAATGACGACCGATGCGATTATCGCGCGGGCCTTCCAATTATTGCTCGCCTTGAGCGGCGCGTATACCGTGGGCATCTGGTTCGCGCTCGTTGTCTGGACGTTTCGTGACATCGAGTCGCGCAGCCGCAGCGTCATCGCCCAGATCTTCTCAACGCTCGTCGTTGTCCTCTTCTTCATTCCCGGCGCCCTGATCTATCTGCTGTTGCGGCCGAAAGAGACGCTGGACGAAGCGTTCGGACGCGCGCTGGAAGAAGAATATCTCCTGCAAGACCTGGAAGACCTCAGCCTTTGCCCCAATTGCCATCACCCCTTGCGGGAAGACTTCGTCGTTTGTCCCCATTGTTACACCGAACTACGGCACGCCTGCCCGTCATGCGAGCGCCTGGTGGATGTCAGCTGGGCGATCTGTCCGTACTGTACGACCGAACTGGTCGGTGAACCGGCGGACGAAGAACCTGCCCCAGCCGAACGTCCTTCGCTCCTGCCGCATCCGCTCCGGGTCTTGCGCGAACGTACAGAAGTGCGGGTCCAGCACTCGCTGGATATTGTGCCGCCGGAAGAAGCGCCGCATTTCACCGGCGGTGAGAACGGCACGCCGATCGTCGCGCGGGAGACGCACGAAGCCGGGGCCTGGAGCGATGAGCAAGGCGGCGCGGCGTGGTTCCTGAACCGGGTGCGCGAGGTTTTCCGACCTTTGGTCGCGGGTGAGCCGCCGCATACCAACGGTCACCTGCCGGAAGACCATGATCAGAACAATGGCGCGAAACTGACGAGTAATGGCTACCACGCGGATACGAAGTCCGAGGTGACCGCCGTGCCACCCCCGCCGCCGGTGAGCCGGCCCGCTCGCCTACGCGAGCCAGCCCCGGATTCTGCCGACACACCGGTGCATCAGAATGGCCACCGGCCAGATGATGAGGACTGAGGGCGATCAGGTCGTCCCGCTCAACTATTCGCCCATTCCGTCACCAGCGCCAGCAGCACCGTCGTTGCCGCCACGATGGCCGGCCACGGCGCATCTTCGGTCTCACAGTGGCTGAGACCACCGAGCGTCGGCACAAAGAGCATGGCGGTTGGCGCGACGCGCGCCAGATATTGCGAGTCGTGGCCGGCGCCACCCCAGAGCCGTCGCCAGGAGTAGCCCTGCTCGCGGCAGCGCGCTTCCGCCCGGTCTTTGAGCGCCGCGTCGAAAGGTGTCGGCGGCACACTCCACTCCTCGACAACCTCCACGGTCACCCCTTCCTCAGCCGCGATGTCGTTGAACTGCCGCCGCAGCGCCGCGAACGCGGCCGTGAGGGTGGCGCTTGCTTGTGCGCGCAGATCCAGGCTGAAAGTGACCAGCGCTGGAATGACGTTCACGACGCCTGGCTCCAGGGTCAGCGTGCCAGCGGTCGCCTTGAGGTCGTCCGCCGCACGGGCGAAATCGCGCGCGGCAACGACCATCCGCGCGGCGGCGACCAGTGCATCGCGCCGCCCTGTCATCGGCGTTGGTCCAGCATGGGCGGCCTGCCCGCGCACCGTTACCCGG
>DASUBC010000413.1:0-2764 GCA_035763465.1 Thermomicrobiales bacterium | reverse complement strand
CGGCGAGACGGCCCAGTACAGGCCAAACGCGGTCGTGGTCAGCCCCCGCCGCGTGGCGTCGTGCGCCGCGCCGAACGCGGGCAGTTGCCCGAACGCATCCAGGCACGGCACATACCCGCACGCGCCGATGAGCGCCTGGCCCTCTTTCAGTACAATCGCGCGGTCGCCGTAAGGCGGCTGGTAGAGTGTCGCCAGTTCCTCGTAATTGAGCACCATCCACTGGAGCCACTGCCGGCGCCCCGCCAGCGACTGCGCGCCCTCCGAGCCAAAGTCGGCGCTCGCCAGTTCCACATCGAGAATCTGGTGAATCGCCGCCAGGTCATCCATCGTGAAGGGTCTGATGAGCAAGCGGTCAGTTTCCAGCGTGGGCATTCGCATATCAGACTCGCTTCCACCTAAATTAGAGCAGTCGCGCGTGCCGGGCCAGCCAGACGAAGACGCCGATGCCGGCCGCGACGCCGACCACGATCAGCGCCGTATTGACAATCTCAGGCAGGTGCAGGCCGAACGCGTACTTCACCAGGAAGACGACCCAGACGGCCAGCAGCACCCAGAGCGAGACGACGCCGATTTTCTCGATGTCTACGCGCGGTTTCATCGGTCTTGCGGCATGGTGACGACCAGGTTGCGGTATTCGTCCACACAGACCTGCCCGCCGCCGATGATGACGGTGGATTCGCGCTCCTCGACGACGGCCGGGCCGGCGAACGATGCGCCGGGGCCGAGGCGGTAGCGGTCGTAGACCGGCGCGGCGACGAAGCCACCCGCTTCGGGCAGGTAGATGGGCCGTTCGCCCTTGCGCGCCGCGCTGGCGTCAGTTGTGCCACCCGCTGAGCCGCGCAGGTCGAGCGCGGGGCGCGGGCCGGTGGCGACGACGCGCCAGTTGACCGCCTCCAGCGGCACGCCATCCGCGACGCGGCCATACAGTTGCCGGTAGACCTGATTGAACGCTTGCTCCAGCGCCGGTAGCGAATCCGGCGTCAGCGGCCCATCCGGCAATGGCACACTCACCTCGTGGCCCTGGCCGCGATAGCGCAGGTCGGCGGTGCGGCGCACGCTGATGGCGGCGCGCGGCACACCGGCCGCCGCGAGCGTCGCCAGACCCTCCTCCGTCATCTCGCGCATCAGCGCGTCGGCGCGTGACCAGTCGAGGCCGGCCAGCGGCGCGGGGTAGGCGCGGACGTAGTCGAAGGCGAGCGGCGCGACGAGGAAGCCGAGCGCCGACGTCACGCCCGCGCCGAGCGGCACCACCAGTTCGGGCGAGCGCAGAATCTCGGCTACGCGGTAGGCGTGGACTGGTCCCGCGCCGCCGAACGCGAAGAGCGCGCGGGCGCGTGGGTCTTTGCCGCGCTCCACCGCGTGGATGCGCGCCGCGCCGGCCATGTTCTCATTCACGACCTGATGAATGCCCCAGGCGGCAGCGACCGAATCGAGTTGCAACTGGGCGGCCAGCGGCGCGATGGCGCGCTCGGCGGCGGCGCGGTCGAGCGCCATGCGCCCGCCGAGGAAGAATGCCGGGTCGAGGTAGCCGAGCAGCAGGTCGGCGTCGGTGACGGTCGGCGCCGCGCCGCCAAGCCCGTAGCAGGCGGGACCGGGGGCCGCGCCCGCGCTGTCCGGCCCGACTTTCAGCAGGCCGAGGCTGTCCACGCGGGCGACCGAGCCGCCGCCCGCTCCAATCTCGATCATCTCGATCACCGGCACGCGCACCGGCAGGCCGCTGCCGCGCTTGAAGCGGTAGACGCGCGCGACCTCGAAGTCCGCCGAGACGAGCGGTTCGCCGCCGTCAATCAGGCAGGCTTTCGCCGTGGTGCCCCCCATGTCGAACGAAAGGAGGTCGGGCCGGCCAGTCAGGCGGCCATAGTGCGCGGCGGCCAGCGCGCCGGCCGCCGGGCCGGACTCGATCAGCCGGATCGGGAAGCGCCGCGCGGTCTCCACCGTGCCGGCGCCGCCGCTGGAGAGCATGATCAGCAGCGCCGCGCCGTCCAGTCCCAGCGCGTCGAGGCGCGTGACCAGTTCGCGCAGGTAGCGTTCGACCAGCGGCCGGACGTAGACGTTGGCGAGCGTGGTGGAGGTGCGCTCGTACTCGTGCATTTCGGCGGCGACCTCGGACGAGAGCGACACCGCCAGGTCGGGCGCGAGTTCGGCCAGCGCCGCGCCGAGCGCGCGTTCGTGCGCGGGATTCCGGTAGGCGTGCAGCAGCGCAATCGCGACCGCCTCCGCGCCGAGTGCGCGCAGCCGCGCGACGAGCGCCGGCGCCTGGGCCAGGTCGAGCGGCTCAAGCACCGTGCCGTCAGCCAGGATGCGCTCGTCCACCTCCAGCCGGCGGCGGCGCGGCGCGAGCGGCGGCGGCATCTCCAGGAAGAGGTCGTAGAGGTCGTAGCGCCCCTCGCGGCGAATCTCGACCGCGTCGCGGAAGCCGCGCGTCGTCAGCAGCGCGGTCGTCGCGCCCGTGCGCTCGATCAGCGCGTTGGTGACGAGCGTCGTGCCGTGAATGACGCCGCCGATCGCGGCCGGCTGCTCGCCCGCGTCCGCCAGCGTCTCGCGCAGCCCCGTCTCGACCCCGGCGGCCGGTTCGCGCGGCGTGGTCAGCACCTTGCCGATGGTCAGCGCGCCGGTGCGCTCGTCGAAGAGCATCAGGTCGGTGAAGGTGCCGCCAATGTCCACGCCCGCGCGCAGCGGTCGCCGCGCCGTCTGTTCGTTCGCCACTACTCACTCCCACCAAACGCCAGCGTCGTCAGCGCGATTCTATACCAGGATGCGAAGT
>DASUBC010000412.1:0-24951 GCA_035763465.1 Thermomicrobiales bacterium | reverse complement strand
GCGCAGCCGGGCAGCATCACGCCGCACACGCAGTTTCAGGCGGAGGTGTATGTCTTGGCCAAGGAGGAGGGCGGGCGGCACACGCCGTTCTTCCCCGGCTACCGGCCGCAGTTCTACATTCGCACCACCGACGTGACCGGCTCGATTGGGCTGCCGGAGGGGGTGGAGATGGTGATGCCGGGCGACAACATCCAGATGAGTGTGGAACTGTTGGTGCCGGTGGCGATCGAGCAGGGCCTCCGGTTCGCCATTCGCGAGGGTGGCCGCACCGTCGGCGCCGGTGTCGTCACCGCCATTACCAAGTAGGCGCGGCGGAACGGATCGAGACGTACACGAGAGGGAAGTGACGGGAATGGCGACGACCAAGAAGCCGAGCCAGAAGATTCGGATCCGTCTGAAAGCGTACGATCACAAGATTCTCGACCAGGCGGCGGTCAAGATCGTCGAGACGGCGGAGAGCACTGGCGCGAAAGTCGCCGGGCCGGTGCCGCTGCCGACACGGATCGAGCGCTATACGGTGATGCGTTCGCCCTTTGTGGACAAGGACTCGCAAGAGCACTTCGAGATGCGGACGCACAAGCGGCTGATTGATGTGCTGGAGCCGAGCCAGAAGACGATCAGCGCGCTGATGCGCCTGAACTTGCCGGCCGGCGTAGACATCGAGGTCAAGCTGTAACGGAGAGAGTAGATGATCGATGTCAGATGCTAGCCTCTGGCAACGATCATCTATCACGCTGGCAGGTCGCCAGGGCACTCACGCTCAGAACGAGATACCTACTGACATCTAGCATCGAGCATCTCGTTCTGAGCCAATGGGAAAGGGAACCACGCGGCATGATTGAGGGATTACTGGGGCGCAAACTGGGGATGACCCAGATATTCGACGAAGCGGGCGAAGCAATTCCGGTGACGGCGCTCGAAGTCGGTCCCTGCGTCGTAACACAGGTCAAGACCGTGGCGAAAGACGGCGTCCGCGCGGTGCAGCTGGGCTTCGGGCACAAGAAGCGCCTTAATGAGCCGGAGCGCGGTCACCTGCGCGCGAGCGGCGCGCAATCACGACACCTGCGCGACATGAAGAACGATGGCGATGACGAGTACAACGTCGGCCAGACCATTGACGCCGGTTTCTTTTCGGCCGGCGATCTGGTTGACGTCACCGGCACGTCGAAGGGCAAAGGGTTCCAGGGTGTCGTGAAGCGCCACGGCTTCCGTGGTGGTCCCAAAACCCACGGTCAGTCCGACCGCTGGCGTGCGCCTGGCTCGATTGGGGCGACGACCACGCCCGGCCGCGTCTTCAAGGGCACGCGCATGGCCGGCCACATGGGCCACGAGCGCGTCACGGTGCAAAACCTCAAAGTGGTGCGTGTAGACGCCGAACGTAACCTCGTGCTGGTGCAGGGGTCGGTGCCCGGTCCGAACGAGGGCCTGCTGCTGGTGCGCCGGGCGATCAAGGTCCGGCAGCGCGCGGCCAGGGCGAAGTAGGGCCGGCCGCACGCGGCCGATGAGGGAGCAGGAGGCGACGATGCAGTTCGATGTCGTGAACCTGGCCGGCGAGGTGACCGGCCAGATCGAGGTCAGCGAATTTGTGTTCGGCATCGAGCCGAACACGGCGGTGATGCACCAGGCGCTGGTGCGTCAGCACACGAATGCCCGGCGCGGCACGCATAGCACCAAAACGCGCGGCGAGGTCAGCGGTGGTGGTCGCAAGCCCTGGCGCCAGAAGGGGACGGGGCGCGCCCGGCAGGGTTCGACCCGCGCGCCGCACTGGCGGCATGGCGGTATCGCCTTCGGGCCGAAGCCGCGCGATTACACGCAGGCGATGCCGAAGCGAATGCGGCGGCTGGCGTTGCGCTCGGCTCTCTCGGTGAAGGCGAGCGCCGGCCAGATCGTGGTAATTGACTCGTTCGCGGACCTCGAAGGGCGCACCAGGGCGATGGTCGCCCTGCTCGAAACGCTCGGCGAGGCGCGCGGCACGGTGATCGCGACCGGCGTGAAGCAGGAAAACGTGGCTCGCGCCGCCGCAAACCTGGGCGACGTGTGTGCTCTGCTCGCGAGCAACCTGAATCTGCACGATGTGCTGAAGCACGCGCGGCTGATTCTCGACCGCGAGGCGATCACGTTCATCGAGGAGACCTGGGGCGAGGAGAGCGAAGAGCGGCTGCGCGCCGTGAGGAGGGCGGCCTGATGGCCAGTGTTAGCAGCTATCACGATGTGCTGATCCGGCCGCTGATCACGGAGAAGAGCACCCGGCTCATCGAAGCTGGTCAGTATACCTTCGAGGTGCATCGCGAGGCGAATAAGATTCAGATTCGCGAAGCGGTGGAAAAGACCTTCAATGTGAAGGTCAGGGCGGTCAATACGCTGAACATGCCGCGCAAGACGCGGCGGCGAGGCCGGGTGATCGGCACCGTGCCCGGCTGGAAGAAAGCGGTCGTCACGCTCCAGGAAGGCCAGACGATCGATATCTTTGAGACGTAGATGTCAGATGATAGATGATAGTGGCTACGGTGCTGGTTAGCAGCCAGTGCGCTAATAGCAGCGCTGCACCACCACTATTATCGATCACCTACCATCTATCATCTCCGTATAGTGTGGCCCGCTGCGAATGGGCCGGTGAACGGGGACAGCCGATGAGACGCGCCGAGCGCCTGACCGGCTGCTCTCCGGAGGGAGCGAAGAACCGTGCCAATCAAGAAATATAAGCCGACGTCACCTGGCCGGCGCGGCATGTCGGTCTCCACATTCGAGGAGATCACAAAAACCACGCCCGAAAAGAGCCTGATCGAGCCGCTGAAGAAACATTCTGGGCGCAACAACCAGGGTCGGATTACGGTGCGCCACCGTGGTGGCGGCCACAAGCGGATGTACCGGATCATTGACTTCAAGCGCGACAAGGTGGGGGTAACGGCGAAGGTTATCGCGATCGAATACGATCCCAATCGCTCGGCCCGCATCGCGCTGCTCCAGTACTTTGACGGCCAGAAACGCTACATCCTGGCGCCACAGAGCATTCAGGTGGGCGATGTACTGATGTCGGGGCCGGAAGCTGAACTGCGCGTCGGCAATGCGCTGCCGCTCCGCAACATCCCGCTCGGTACCCAGGTTCACAACATCGAGCTGAATCCCGGCCAGGGCGGCAAAATGGTCCGCAGCGCCGGTGGCTCTGCTCAGGTGCTGGCGAAGGTGGGCGAGCAGGTGCAATTGCGGATGCCCTCCGGCGAAGTCCGCATCGTGCGGATGGATTGTATGGCGACTATCGGCCAGGTGGGCAATGCTGACCACCAGAATATTACGCTCGGCAAGGCCGGGCGCAGCCGCCATCTTGGCCGGCGGCCAACCGTGCGCGGCTCCGTCATGAACCCGGTGGACCACCCACACGGTGGTGGCGAAGGGCGCGCGCCGATCGGCGGCCAGCCCAAGACGCCCTGGGGCAAGCCCGCGATGGGCTACCGCACTCGCCACAACAAGGCCACCGATAAGTATATTGTCCGGCGCCGGGGCAAGCGGCGGTAGCATGGCAGCGCGCAGCTGCGAGGCTGAGGAGAACGTATGAGCCGGTCGTCCAAGAAAGGTCCGTTCATCGATCCGAAGTTGCTGGCGAAAGTCCAGCAACTCAATACCACGAGTGAGCGGCGGGTAATTCGTACCTGGTCGCGCGATTCGACAATCTTTCCCGAGATGGTCGGGCACACCATCGCTGTCCATGATGGTCGGCGGCATGTGCCGGTGTATATCAACGAGCCGATGGTGGGCCACAAACTCGGCGAATTCGCCCCGACACGGACCTACCGTGGCCACGGCAAAGACTCGGCCCGCTCGTCGGGCCGGCGCTAGCGGAAGGAACCGGGGGACAGGACGATGGAAGTACGCGCGATTACTCGCAATATCCGCGTCTCGCCACGCAAGGCGCGCCTGGTGTGCGACGCAGTGCGCGGCAAAGATGTGCGCCATGCGATGGCGATTCTGCAATTCCTGCCGCAGAAGTCTGCGCCGATCATCGCCAAGACGGTGAAGTCGGCCGCCGCGAACGCGGAGAACAATTACGATCTCGATCCCGACACGCTGTACGTCAAGCGCATCTACGCCGACGATGGGCCGCAGTTGAAGCGCGGCGAATTCCGAGCGCGTGGCCGCTTCAACCGGATCATCAAGCGCAGTTGCCATATTACGGTCATCGTCGAAGAACGGCCCGAAGACATGCCGGCGTCGCTCCGCGCGACGCGCCAGGCGCGGGCGCGGCAGCAAAACGCGAGCGCGGCGAACCGCGCGGCCCGCGAGCGGGCGGCCCGCACAACACCGGCGGCGACGACTGACGAGAAAGAGACGGGGGCTGATGGGACGCAAAGTTAACCCGATCGGGTTCCGGCTGGGCTACGTGCATGGCTGGCAGTCGAACTGGTATGGCGGCCGGAACTATACCGAGCAGCTGCACGAGGACTTGAAGATTCGCGGCATCGTCATGCAGGAATTGCAGCGCGCCGGCATCTCCAAGGTCGAAATCGAGCGCCAGGCCAACAAGGTGGACGTCACCGTCTACACGTCTAAGCCGGGGATCGTCATCGGCAAGCAGGGCGCGAACGTTGACCGCATTCGGAAGCTGCTGGAGGGCCAATTGCCCGGCCGGAAGGTGCATCTGAAGATCGAAGAGATCAAGACGCCGGAACTCGACGCGCGGCTGGTGGCCGAGAGCATCGGCGAACAGATCACGCGGCGTGTCTCGTACCGGCGTGCGATGAAACACGCGGTGCAGCAGGCGACCCGCCGGGGCGCGAAGGGCATCAAGATCAGGGTGAGCGGTCGCCTGGGCGGCGCGGAGATGTCCCGCTCAGTCACCGAGATGACCGGCCGTGTGCCGCTGCAAACATTGCGCGCCAACATTGACTACGGTGTCGTCCACGCGCACACCACGTACGGGCGCATCGGCGTCAAGGTCTGGGTCTACAAGGGCGACATCGCGCCCGAAGCCAAGCAAGCGCCGCCGCCGGCTCGCGCCGCCGCGTCAGCGCCAGCCGGAGATAAGTGAGGACGAAGATGATCGCTGGTAGATGATAGTGGTGGCGCGGTGCTGATACCAGGCACTGCCTGCTGATGATACCGTAGCCGCGATTATCTATTATCTCCCATCGATCATCTCGTCTGCGAACGGAGTGAGCCACCATGTTGATGCCAAAGCGGGTGAAATACCGCAAGCAACACCGGCGGATTCCGACCGGCAAAGCCTACCGGGGCAACTTTGTCGCGTTCGGTGAATATGGCCTCCAGTCGCTCGAAGGCAGCTGGATCACCAGCCGCCAGATCGAAGCCGCCCGCCGCGCGATCACTAATTATGTGAAGCGCGGTGGAAAGGTCTGGATCCGCATCTTCCCCGACACGCCAGTGACGCAGAAGCCCGCCGAGACACGTATGGGCAGCGGCAAAGGCGCGCCGGAGTACTGGGTCGCGGTGGTGAAGCCGGGACGCATGCTCTTTGAGCTATCCGGTGTGCCCGCCGATGTGGCGCAAGAGGCGCTGCGCCGCGCCGCCTTCAAGTTGCCCGTCAAGTGCCGGTTCGTCCCGCGCGAGACTGCCGGCGCGGCGGCTGACCTGGCAGAGGCTGCCGCTGAGGAGGCGGCGACCGAGCACGAAGCCGCGACTACCAGCGCGGAGGACTAGCAGTCGTCCGGAGTGTTTCACGCCGGTTCAGAGTGCGGGAGTGCGCGCGGTGGACTTGTCGCCCGCCCCACACTACCAGCCGGCGCTAGCGTGACAGGAAGCGGAGTACGCAATGAACCTGGAAGAGATGCGGGCGTTGTCCGACGCGGACCTCGCCACTGAGATTCAGAACCAGCATGAGGAATGGCGAAACCTGCGCTTCCAGAACGCGCTGGGGCGCCTGACCCAATACCACCAGATCAGCACGGTGCGGAAGTCGATCGCGCAGCTGAAGACCATTCAGCGCGAGCGCGAGATCGCGGCCGATCCGCTGGGGCACCTGGCGAAAACGACGAAGATCCGGGCGCGCCGCCGGCGCGAGAAGCAGGATGAGAAACTGGCCAAGCGGCGGTACGCGCGCGCGCAGGCAGCCCGGAAGAGTCGGCGGCGCCAGTAATGGGCCAGGACGCACAAGCCAGGCAGGAGGAGACGCAGCAGATGCAAGATGAGCATGAGTTGAACGAGCAAACAGCCGCCGAAACGACCGAGGCCGAAGAGACCGAGGCCGAGGCGACACTACCGGCGGAGCGCGAGGTTGCCAGCGCCACAGTACAGGCGATCGGCGCGAACGTCGGCCGGGAAGTCCGCAAGCAAGAATTGCGCCCCGGCCAGCAGCCGCGCCGGCAAATGAAGGTCGGCCGCGTCGTCAGCGACAAGATGGATAAGACGGTGATCGTCGCCGTCGAATACACACGGCCGCACCCGCTCTACAAGAAGGCGATGAAGCGCACCAGCAAGTTCGCCGCGCACGACGAGCGGAACGAATGCAAGATTGGCGATATTGTGCGGATTGAAGAGACCCGTCCCCTCTCGAAGACCAAGCGGTGGATCGTTCGCGAGGTGCTTCAGCGCCGGGTCGTAGTCTAGGTCGCGGCAGACGATACAGGCAGACCGCGCTGTTTTCGGCCAGGCCGGGCGGCGCCAGCGATGAAGAGGGGGGCACGGTGATTCAAACACAGACACGGCTGGTGGTGGCCGACAACACCGGCGCCAAATCAATCATGTGCATCCGCGTACTTGGCGGTGGGGGCGGCAATCCCAAGTACGCGCGGGTCGGCGATGTGATCATTGCTGCTGTCAAACAGGCGCAACCGGGCGGCGCCGTCAAAAAGGGTGACGTGGTGCGCGCGGTGGTCGTGCGTGTGGCGAAGGAATACGGCCGGCCCGATGGCTCGCATATTCGCTTCGACGACAACGCGGCGGTCATCATCAATCCGCAGAGCTTGCCGCGCGGCACCCGTATCTTCGGCCCGGTTGCGCGCGAACTGCGCGAGAAGGGCTTCATGCGGATTGTATCGCTCGCCCCGGAAGTCTTGTAGGAAGTACGAAGTACGAGGTACGAAGTACGAATTGTGACGGCGCTGACAGCGGAGGCTGTTCGTACTTCGTCCTTCCAACTTCGTACTTGAGAGGTGGGTTATGGCTGAGAAGATCGTGAGCGGTGACGAGGTCATCGTCATCTCGGGCAAGAACAAAGGGCAGCGCGGCCGTGTGCGGACCAATATGCCCAAAGTGGACCGCGTCGTGATCGAAGGCGTGAATATCGTGCGCCGCCATTTGAAGCAGGGGCGTGCGCGCCAGGCTGGTATCGTCGAGATGGAGGCGCCCCTGCATGTCTCCAACGTCATGATCTGGTGCGCGAATCACAACGGCCCTGGCCGCGTGGGCTTCCGCGAGAACGCCGAAGGAAAGAAGGAGCGCTATTGCAAGAAGTGCGACGCCGCGCTGCCGAAGCCCGGCCGCACCCGCAAGGAAGGGAAGAAAGACTGATGTCGGCGGCGGAGAAGACAGCCTACACGGCCCGGCTGCGCCAGCGCTATCGCGACGAGGTCGTGCCGGCGCTGATGAGTGAGTTCGGCTACCACAATGTGATGCAGGTGCCGAAATTAGAGAAGATCGTGGTCAATGTCGGCCTGGGCGAGGCTGTTCAGAACTCGAAGGCCATTGACGCGGCGGTGAGCGATATCCAGGCGATCACAGGCCAGAAGCCAATCGTCACCCGCGCCAAGCGCTCGATTGCCGCCTTTAAACTGCGGACCGGCATGCCGATCGGAGTCAAGGTAACGCTGCGGAGCGATCGGATGTACGAGTTTCTCGACCGCCTCGTCTCGATCGCGATGCCGCGCATCCGTGACTTCCGGGGCATCTCCCCGAATTCCTTCGACGGACGCGGCAACTACTCGCTCGGACTGTCCGAGCAAATCGCGTTCGCCGAGATTGACTACGACAAGGTGGACAAGATTCGCGGCCTCGAAATCACGTTCACCACGACGGCGCACACGGACGACGAGGGCCGCCGGCTCCTGGCACTGCTTGGCATGCCGTTCCGCGAGCCAGGCGCGCCAGCCGGAGGACAATAACAAGTGTGGAATGACAAGTGACGAATGACGAATAACCCGTTCTGGACCGATACATAGTCGTCATTCCACATTCGTCATTCGTCATTCACCATGGGGGATTAATGGCTAAGAAGTCGCTCATCGCCAAGGCCAATCGGCCAGCCAAGTACACTGTCCGCAACTATCATCGGTGCAAGATCTGCGGGCGTTCGCGCGCGTACATGCGGAAGTTTGGCACCTGCCGCATCTGCTTCCGTGAACTGGCGTTGACGGGCCGGCTGCCGGGCATCACGAAGTCCAGTTTCTAAGCGGGTGAGGCGTCTCATGCCGCCGCGCCGAACGCTCTGGGGTGAGCCGGGACCACTAGCGCTGGCTCCTGCGTTGGCAGCGCCGGACCACCACGATCAACCAGACCCGGAAGGGCACACTAAGGAGTAAGAAAGCCAATGCCATTCATCGCCGACCCGATCAGTGACATGCTGACGCGCATCCGCAACGCGGGCATGGCGCGCCAGAGCGAAACGAAAATGCCTTCGACCAAAATGCTGGTCGCCATCGCCAAAGTGCTGCAAAAAGAGGGCTACATCGCGGGTTATGATGTCCAGCCCGGCACGCCCTATGCTTCACTGGTGATCCAGCTGAAATACACCACCGACAAGCGGCCGACAATCCGGGAACTCAAGCGCGTGAGTAAGCCCGGCCTGCGTATTTATCGGGGCAGGGACGCGCTGCCACGGCCCCGTAGCGGCCTGGGCATCGCGATTGTTACCACCTCGCAGGGCGTGATGACGGGTTACGAAGCGCGCCGGCGCGGTATCGGCGGCGAAGTCCTCTGCACGGTGTATTAGCGAGATGCCAGATGTCAGATGCTCGATGTCAGGGGTGGCGCGACGCCGATATGAGCGCACTGGCTCTCCCTCAAGCCCATAACCACTGACATCTGACGTCTACTATCTATCATCTGCGAACGGAGTGAGCACCCATGTCGCGTATTGGAGTGAAGCCGGTTCCGGTTCCCGCCACCGTGCAGCTGGAGATCGCCGCGGGCAATCTCGTCACGGTGAAAGGACCAAAGGGCGAACTACAGCAACAACTGCCTGATGAAATCATCCTCGACCGCGAGGATGGTCAGGTCGTCGTTAAGCGGCCGAGTGAGGTCCGGCGCCACAAGGCGCTACACGGTCTCACGCGGACGCTGCTGAACAACATGGTCGTCGGCGTCACCGAGGGCTTCAAGAAAGATCTCGAAATCGCCGGTGTCGGCTACCGCGCCGCCAAAGACGGTTCGGCGCTCGTCTTGCAGGTCGGCTACTCGCATCCCGTGCGACTCGACCCACCGGACGGGATTACCTATCTGGTCGAAGGCAACAACAAGGTCTCCGTCCAGGGCATTGACAAGCAGCTCGTGGGCGAAGAAGCCGCGCGCGTGCGAAACGTCCGCAAACCGGAGCCATACAAGGGCAAAGGGATTCGGTACGCAAACGAGCGTATTCGTCGCAAGGCCGGCAAGGCTGGGAAGGCCGGGAAGTAAGCGCCCCATTGGCGCGCCCAGAGCGCGACGAATGGCACCGTCGCGCGCATCACGAAAGGACACACTTCGATGGTCAGGAAACAGGGCCTCAAGCGACTGACAGGTCGCCAGATCCGGCACCGGCGCGTACGCAAGCGTGTCAATGGCACTCCCGAACGCTTGCGGCTGAATGTCTTCCGGTCGTCCGCGCACATTTACGCCCAGGTCATTGACGATACGCAGGGCAACACGGTAGCTGCTGCATCCTCAATCGATCACGAACTGCGGGAAGCGCTGGCCGGCAAGACGAAAGTCGAAAAGTCACAGGCGGTCGGCACGCTGGTCGCTCAACGTGCGCTGGCGGCGGGCATCAAGCGCGTCGTCTTCGATCGCGGTGGCTATCTCTACCATGGGCGGGTCAAGGCCGTCGCCGAGGCGGCGCGCGCAGCAGGTCTGGAGTTCTAGTCTAGTCGTGAGTGCGTGGGTGCGTGAGTCGTGAGTTGCTCGGGGCTGGCACCGCGCTAGCAGTCAGGCACTGTGCTGGCCTGATCCCTCTCACGACTCACGACTCACGACTACATAGATGGAGTATGCGAATGCAGCCACGACGGCAAGCACTGGTCAGCCCGAGTGAAATCGGGGAACTTGAAGAACGAGTCGTACAGATCAACCGCGTCGCCAAGGTCGTGAAAGGCGGCCGGCGCTTCAGCTTTTCCTCCATCGTCGTCATCGGCGACGGCCAGGGCCACGTTGGCGTCGGCACCGGGAAGGCCGGCGAGGTGCCAGAATCAATCCGCAAGGGCGTGGAGAACGCGAAGAAGAACCTGATCCGTGTGCCCCTGTCCGGCGCGACCATTCCGCACGAGGTCGAGACGGTCTTCGGCTCCTCACGCGTCCTGCTGAAGCCGGCCGCGCCCGGCACCGGCGTCATTGCGGGCGGTTCCGTGCGCGCCGTGTTGGAAGCCGCCGGTATTCATGATGTGTTGACCAAGTCGCTGGGCAACAACAATCCGGTCAATGTCGTCAAGGCGACGTTGAAGGCGCTACAAGAGTTGGAATCGCCGGCCGATGTCGCCCGGCGGCGCGGTCTGCCGGTCGAGCGCTTCGCCTTTGCCGAACGCAAGGCGGCCACGCAGGACTAGGCCAGCAACCGCTCGCGCTGGCGCGAGCACGGTGAAGGGAGACAGGTTATGGGACAGGAAGCCTCCGCGCCGGCGGATACGAACGCCCGCCGGTTGCGCGTGACACTCGTCCGCAGCGCCATCGGCTATCGCGAGAGCCAGCGCCTGACGGTGAAGTCGCTCGGACTACGCCGGGTACATCAGTCCGTCGAGCACTACGACAGCCCCACGATTCGGGGCATGATCAACAAAGTGAGCCACCTGGTACAGGTCGAGGAGGTTCCCGACGACGGCAGCCCGCTGCGGGCCGATACCGGCGCACAGCGCTTCCAGCGCCGGATGGCGCGGAAAGTCGAGGAGCGGAACGCGCTCCTGGCCGAACTTGGGCTGCTCGACGAAGATGACGAACCGGCGGCCAGCGAATAGCGCCGACGCTGAACGTGTCAGCGCGGCGGGCGAGCACCACCCTCGTGGTGCGGTAGTCAGCGAAGCGAGGAACACACGCAATGCAACAGCATGATCTGCGCCCGAATCCCGGCGCCAATAAAAACAGGAAGCGTATCGGCCGGGGCAACGGTTCCGGACACGGCACAACCGCCGGCAAGGGCACGAAAGGCCAGAAGGCGCGTTCCGGCGCGCCACGTCGTGGCTTCGAGGGCGGCCAGCTGCCGATGATGAAGCGCATGCCCTTCAAGCGCGGCTTCACCAATATCTTCCGCGTTGAATACGAGATTGTGAACCTGAGCCGGATCGAAGAACTCTTCGACGAAGGCCGGCTGGATGGCGTGGTTGACCAGACCACACTCGCCCGCGCGGGCGCGGTGGACATTCATCGCCCGCTGAAGATCCTGGGCGACGGCGAGCTGACCCGCCCGATCCAGGTGCGCGCCAACAAGGTATCGGCGGGCGCCCGGGCGAAGATCGAAGCGGCGGGCGGCACTGTTGAGCTTATCGAGCAGCCTGCCGAGGCGGAAGGCGCGGCAGCCGAGTAACGGACGGCAAGTCGCGGGCGGCCTGGCCGCCCCGCCTGGCCCCCAAGCGATGGGGAGAAGCGCATGCTCCAAGCAGTTTTCAATGCATTCAAGATTCCCGATCTGCGGCGCCGCATCATCTTCACGGTACTGATGCTGCTGGTCTTCCGCGTTGTCGCACATATTCCGGTGCCCGGCGTGGATCTGGCGAAGCTAGATCAGCTACTTAAGCAAAACCAGCTCCTCGGGATGCTCAACCTCTTCTCCGGCAGCGCGCTCCGGCAATTCTCGGTCGCGGCGATGGGCGTCTACCCGTACATCACCGCGACAATCATCTTCCAGCTGCTGGGGCCGATCATTCCGCGACTCGAAGAACTGGGCAAAGAAGGCGAGCAGGGGCGCGCGACGCTCAATCGTTATCAGCATATCGCCACGGTGCCTCTGGCGCTCTTGCAGGCGTTCGGGCAGTGCCAGCTGATGAAGAGCCAGGGCGTGCTCAGTGGCTTCGGTCTCTTCGACGGCTCGACCGCGCTGCGCTCCATCGCGATCCTGGCCTCGATGACCGCAGGGTCAATGTTCCTGGTCTGGCTCGGTGAACTGATCACCGAAAACGGCATCGGGCAAGGCGTCTCGATCATCATCTTCGGCGGTATCGTCGCCAACCTGCCGGCCTCTGTCGGCAACCTTGCCACCGGCAACAGCGTGACTCAGAATATCGCCGGCACGGTGATTTTCCTGGTTCTGGGCCTGATCACCATCGTCGGCATCGTGCTGATCAACGAAGGCCAGCGCCGCATTCAGGTCAATTACGCGCGGCGGGTGCGCGGCAACCGGATGTATGGCGGACAGACGACGCACATTCCGCTGAAGGTCAACTCTGCCGGCATGATTCCGCTGATCTTCGCCGTCTCCATCATGGTCTTTCCGGGCTACATCGCGAACCTCTTCACCGCCTCGGATCGGGCCTGGCTGCGCGAGCCGGCGAACTTCCTGGCGAAGGTCTTCGACGCGAATTCGCTGCAATACCAGATCATCTACTTCTTCATGGTGGTCGGGTTTACCTACTTCTACACCGTCGTCGTCTTCCAGCAGCAGAATATTGCGGAGAATCTGCAAAAGAACGGCGGCTTCATTCCTGGTATCCGGCCCGGCACGCCGACGAATATCTATCTGATGAAAGTGCTGACGCGAATCACGCTGGTCGGCGCGATCTTCCTGGGCGTCGTCGCGGTAATGCCCTGGATCGCCGCGAAGATGACCGGCGTGCAGACGTTGTTCCTCAGCAGCACGTCGTTGCTGATCGTCGTCGGCGTCGCCATTGATACGATGCGCCAGCTGGAGGCGCAACTGCTGATGCGCCACTACGAGGGCTTTATCAAATAGCCGGTCATGCGGCGGCAGCCGCATCGGGCACAGTCGCGGACGAGGCGGGGCGCAACGCCCCGCCCTTCGCGCCCATGAGCAGGCGTAGCCAACGAAAGGTGGGGGCTTGAACGCGATTCTCCTGGGGCCGCAAGGGGTCGGCAAAGGCACACAGGGCGAGATTGTCGCGCCCCAGCTGCGGCTTGTGCGGATCGCGACCGGCGATCTGCTGCGCGCGGCGATCCGGTCGGGCAGCGCGCTCGGTCAGCAGGCGCAAACCTACTACGACCGCGGCGCGCTCGTGCCAGACGAGATCGTGGTGGGCATGGTGGTTGAAAAACTGCAAGAAGCCGGCGCCGCCGAGCCGCCCTACCAGGGCGCGTTGTTCGACGGCTTCCCTCGCAATCGGTCCCAGGCGGAGAGTTTGGACGCCGCGCTGAAGCCAATCAGCCAGCAGATCGATCGCGTCGTCAACATTGACGCCCCGCGTGACGTGCTGATCGCGCGGGTGACGGCCCGCGTCACCTGTGGCAACTGCGGCACAATCTATAACCTCCAGACGAATCCGCCCAGGCAGGCGGGCGTCTGCGATGTCTGCGGCTCGACCGACCTGCGGCGGCGTGCGGACGACACCGAGGAGGCGCTGCGCGAGCGACTGCGCCTCTACGACGAGCAAACGGAACCGCTCCTCGCCTACTACCAGCAGCGCGGTATCGTGCGCGAAGTCAACGGCGATCAACCGATCGCGCGTGTCACCGACGACGTGCTTGCGGCGCTGCGGTGATGGCATCGTGATGCGCGAACGAGCGGACCAGGCCGGCACATCAATGGCCGACGACGAACCGATCGAGTTGAAGGACGGCGCGGCCATCACGGGGATGCGCCGCGCTGGCGCGCTTGTCGCCAGCACGCTGGCACTGCTGCGCGCCCACTGCGCGCCCGGCGTGGCGACGGCGGAACTCGATGCGCTCGCGCATGAGCACATCACCAGCCAGGGCGGCGTGCCCTCATTTCTCGGCTACCCTGGCCCGACCCCATACCCCAGCGCGATCTGCGCCTCAATCAATGACGAGGTCGTCCACGGCATCCCCGGTCCGCGCCAGTTGCGCGAGGGCGACATCGTCACGCTCGATGTTGGCGCGGTGCTGGATGGCTGGCACGGCGATGCGGCCATCACGGTCGCGGTTGGTGCGGTCAGCGCGCCGGCTGCCCACCTGATTGCCACCACCGAGGCGGCGTTGGCCGCCGGCATCGCGGTCGCGCGGGCCGGAAACCGCCTGGGCGACATCTCCGCCGCGATCGAGCGGGTGGCGCGGCGGGCCGGCTGTGGGATCGTGCCGGAGTTCACCGGCCACGGCATCGGCCACGAGATGCACGAAGCGCCGACCGTACGGAATTATGTCGATCGCCAGCTCGGCAGCGGCCCACGCCTGCGCGCTGGCATGACGTTTACGATCGAACCGATCTTCACGCTCGGCGCGGCGGAGACCGAGACCCTGCCCGATGGTTGGACGATATGCACCCGCGATCATGGACTGGCGGCCCACGTCGAGCATACTGTAGCGGTCGCGGCTCACGGGCCGGCGTTTGTCTTGACGCGGCAAGGCTGATGTATGGTATACTTCCGGCTTGTGGCGGCCGAGCCGGACGGCAGGTTTTTGTTTGCCCTGCGTGAGGAAGCGTGAGTCAGCAAACACCGGCCACTGGCGACGGCACGATTGTCGCGGTCTTACCCAACGCGATCTATCGCGTCGAGCTCGCCGACGGGCGGCAGGTGCTGGCTCATGTGGGCAGCCGATTCCGCCTGAATGTCGTCCGGCTGTTGCCGGGCGATCAGGTGACGATCGAGTTCATGCCTTACGATAGCGGTCGTGGCCGGATCGTCGCCAGGCAGCGCGGCGTCGAGCAGAAGGGATAGCAGGTAGATGAAGGTTCAGGCTTCGGTCAAGAAACGGTGTGAGTCGTGCCGGATTATCCGGCGTAAAGGTGTCGTCCGCGTCATCTGCAAGAAGGATCCGAATCACAAGCAGCGGCAAGGGTGAGTGAATTGTGGATTGTGGAGTGCGGATTGCGGATTGACGTTCGTTGAGGCACCGCCTGATCACTGAGGCGGCGCCTGAGATGGGCGAAATCCACAATCCGCACTTCACAATCCACAATCCTGGGGGACAGCATGGCGAGAATCGCGGGCGTTGATCTACCGCGCGACAAGCGCGTCGAGGTTGGGCTGACCTACATTTTTGGGATTGGCGCGACGACCAGTAAGAAGCTCTTATTGCAGACGGGCGTCAGTCCCGATACGCGGGTGCGCGACCTGACCGACGAGGAAGTCAACCGCTTGCGCGACGTCATTGACCGCGATCTGACGGTCGAAGGCGATCTGCGCCGGCAGGTCGGCATGAACATCAAGCGGCTGATGGACATTGGCTGCTATCGCGGGCTGCGCCATCGTCGCGGCCTGCCGGTGCGCGGCCAGCGCACCCGCACCAACGCGCGCACCCGGCGCGGGCCGAAGCGCGCCATTGCGATGAAGAAGAAAGCGACGAAGTAGGAGGGACAATGGCGGATCGGCGGCGACAGGCGGCACCACGGGGACGGCAGCGAGGACGACGGCGCGAGCGAAAGAATATTCCTCGTGGGCGAGCCTATATTCAGGCGACCTTCAACAACACGATTGTGACCCTCACTGATCCACAGGGCAACGTCATTTCCTGGGACAGCGCCGGCACCTCGAATTTCAAGGGGTCGCGCAAGAGCACGCCCTATGCCGCGCAGGTCACTGCTGAGAACGCGGTGCGGAAGGCGATGGAGCACGGGCTGCGCCAGGTTGACGTCTTCGTGAAGGGGCCAGGCTCGGGCCGGGAAGCGGCGATCCGCTCGCTGGCGGCGGCCGGCTTGCAGGTCCTCTCAATCGCCGATGTCACCCCGATCCCGCACAACGGCTGCCGTCCACCGAAGCGGCGCCGGGTCTAAGCTAGTCGTGAGACGTGGGTGCGTGAGTACGTGAGATCTTCGGGAAAGCACTGTGTTAGTAGCTGGCGCGGTGCTGACTGAACCCAACTCACGACTCACGCACACACGACTGTCAACTCGTTGAGGGCGGAGCCGGGATGACAGGCGCCATGGGGCGCCCGTAAACCAGGCATCAGGGCCGTTCCTCAGACCACTCCAGAGGAGGAGTATTTCTGTGGCGCGTTATACCGGTCCCGTGTGTCGTCTCTGCCGCCGTGAAGGGCAGAAGCTCTTTCTGAAGGGCGAGCGTTGTCTCGGCCCCAAGTGCGCCATCGAGCGCCGCCGCTATGCGCCCGGTCAGCACGGTCAGGCGCGCACGCGCAAACCGTCGGAATATGGCCTGCAACTGCGCGAGAAGCAGAAGGCGCGGCGCACCTATGGTGTGCTGGAACGCCAGTTCCACAAGCACTACGAAGACGCGGCGAAGATGCCGGGGGTTACGGGCGAGAATCTGCTGCGGGTTCTGGAATTGCGGCTCGATAATCTCATCTACCGCCTGGGCTTCGCCGATTCACGCGCCCAGGCCCGGCAGATCGTGCGGCACGGTCATTTCTTCGTCAACGGGCGCAAAACCAACATCCCCTCGTTCCGAGCGCGGATAGGTGATGTTATCACCGTGCGCCCACAAAGCCAGAACCGCGAGTATTTCCAGGCCCGCGCCCAGATGCTGGGGAGCAAGCAGGTGCCCGACTGGCTGGTTCTGGACGTGCCAACGCAGACCGCGCGCGTTGTCAGCATTCCGCGTCGCGACCAGATTGACACCCGGTTGAGCGAGCAACTGATCGTCGAGTATTACAGCCGGTAAGGCTTCTGACACCCGGCGGTGCGGCGCGTGTAGGCGCCGCGCCGCGCGGGTTAACGCGCATCCGCGCTGGCGCTGCCCCCGGCGACGCCAGGCGGCCCGCACGGCGGACACGCCGGCACAGCGCCCCAACACAAGGTCCGGGGCCAGGGAGGATATCAATGTCAGTGCTGGATATAGCACAACCGAAGGTCGAGCGCGAACTGACCGGGCTGAACTATGGGCGCTTTGTCATCGAGCCGCTTGAAGCCGGCTACGGCACGACACTCGGGAACGCGTTGCGCCGGATTCTGCTGCGGTCGCTGCCCGGTGTCGCGATCGCGCGCGTCCGCATCACCGACGTCTGGCACGAGTTTTCGGCGCTGCCAAATATCAAGGAAGATGTCACCGAGGTCGTGCTCAATCTCAAGCGCATTCACCTGCGCGAGGTGACCGAGTTGCGCGGCGAGATCCGCGCCCGGCTCTACGCCCACGAAGCGGGTGAAGTCACCGCCGGCGACATCCAGTGGCCGAGCGAGGTTGAGTGCGTCAACCCCGAGCAGCATATCGCGACCCTCGACAACGACGACGCCACCCTCGAAATGGAACTGGTGATCGAGCGTGGCCGCGGCTATCGCCCGGCCGAGGCGCAAGAGAGCCTGACGATCGGCGAGATTCCGCTCGACGCCATCTTCACGCCGATTACCAAGGTGAATTACCTGACGGAGCATACGCGCGTCGGCGGTCACCTGAGCGATTATGACAAATTGACGATTGAAGTGATTACCAATGGCACGATCGAGCCAGATGATGCGCTCTCGCAGGCGGGCCAGATTCTGGTTGATTACGGTCAGGTGATCGCCAGCTTCAACCGGGACGACACCAAGCAGGCGGGCGCGCTTGGCCCATATGTCACACCCGAAGCCGAAGCCAAGCCGCTCGCCGATCTCGGCCTGTCGCCACGCGTGGTGAACGCGCTGCGGAGCCGCGGCATCGAGCGTGTCGGCCAGGTGCTCATCATGGACCGCGATGATCTTCTGGCGATCCGCAATTTTGGCCCCCGGTCGTTCAACGAATTGTGGGACAAGTTGCGCGAATACAACTTCTTGCCGGCCGGCACGGACCTTGCGCCGATCGAAGACGACGAGCCATTGAGTGTGCCGCAGGCGGGTTCGAGCGCGATCGTTGGTGACGATACTGCGGGCGCGGGCGACCTCTTCGCCTCCGATCTGGACGATGACGAGGAAGATAACGAAGACGAAGGCTGAGTCGGCACGGGGACGCTGACAGCCACGGTGAAACAGCGCGCGGCGGCGCGCGGCGAGACGGGAGGAACGGACCATGCGACACCGCAAAGCGGGGCGCAAACTCGGGCGAGACTGGCAGGAGCGCAAGGCCCTCTTCCGCCAGCAGGCGATTTCGCTCATCCTGAATGAGCGGATCACTACGACCGAAGCGAAGGCGAAGTCGCTGCGCCCGGTGGTCGAAAAGCTGATCACGACGGCGCGCGAGGACACGCCGTACAATCGCAAGCTTGTCCTGGACCGCCTGGCGCATAAGCCGGCGCGCGACAAGCTCTTCGACATCGTCGGCCCGCGCTACGAGGGCCAGAACGGCGGCTACACGCGTATCTTCAAGCTGGGGACGCGCAAGGGCGACGGCGCGGAGATGGCGCTGATCGAGCTCATCTGAGGTACGGGTCGTGGGTCGTGAGTTCTCCGGGGACGACCGGCGCCCACTGGCCGAATTGCTGGCGGCACACGACCCACAGCGGCCAGATGCAAGCACGCGGCGGTTGCGCTTGCTGGTCGCCTACGACGGTTCCGACTTCTTCGGCGCGCAGGTTCAGCCGGGGAAGCGCACAGTCGGCAGTGAACTGGAGGAGGCCATCGCGACTCTCACCGGCGCCCCGGCGCGAATCACCTTCGCTGGCCGAACTGACCGGGGCGTCCACGCAGCGGGTCAGGTCGCGCATTGCACGGTGACGACCGCGCTGACCGATGAGCAACTGCTGCGTGGATTGAACGCCGTGTTGCCGGAAGACGCGGCGGTGCTCCACCTGGCGACAGTCGCCAGCGACTTTCACGCGCGGTATGACGCCCTGTGGCGCGAATACCGCTATCGCATCTGGAATGCGCCGGTGCGCGTACCAGCGCTGGCGCGGACGACCTGGCATCTGAGCGCGCCGCTTGTCCTGGACGCCCTCGCCGCAGGCGCCGCGCGCCTTGTTGGCGAGCATGATTTCGCAGCCTTCGCGGGCCAGGGGCTGGGTGTGCCAGGAAGACCACGCGCGCGGAGCACGGTGCGCCGGGTGGACGAAGCGGACTGGTCAGTACTCCCGCTGGACGTTCCGGCGCCGGCGGGGCGGCTGGTGGAGTTGCGAATTCGCGCCAGTGGTTTTCTGCCCCAGATGGTCCGCACGATTGTCGGGGCGCTGGTCGAAGTTGGGCGCGGACGCCAGGAACCGGACTGGATCGCGGCGCTGCTGGCGGAGCAGGATCGGGCACAAGCCCCCGCACCAGCGCCGCCGCAGGGCTTGATGCTCTGGGCGGTGGGATATCGGAACGAGGCAGCCGCCGCCAGCGGGTCGCAAAGAGCTGGCGAGACAAGGAGCGGAGTACAGGTATGAAGGCGATCGGGACGAAAACCTATTCAGCCACGGCGAGCGAGGCGAAAGCGACGCAGCGCTGGTATGTCGTTGACGCGGAGGGCCAGGTCTTGGGTCGGCTGGCCCAGACCGTGGCGCGCATGATTCGCGGCAAGCACAAGCCGACCTATACGCCCCACATGGACGGTGGCGATTATGTCATCGTCGTCAACGCCGAGAAGGTCGTCGTGACCGGGAACAAGGAAGAAGACAAAATCTACTACCGGCACTCGGGGTATCCGGGTGGTCTGAAGAAGACCAGACTGAAGGATATGCGGGCGAAGCATCCGGAACGGATCCTCGAAAAGGCCGTGCGCGGCATGTTGCCCCACACGAAACTGGGCGACAAGATGTACCTGCACCTGAAGGTCTACGTCGGCCCGGAGCATCCGCACGAGTCGCAGAAACCGGAGACGTTGGAGCTCTGGCGCGACGGCCATCACCGGGGCCAGATTATGCGGAGCACAGTGCCGGCGGTCGCGGCCGAGGACGAGACGGAAGAAGTGCGGCATCCCATTGATGTCGCCGATGTGCTGGCGAGCGCGGACGAAGAGGCGCCGACCAGTCCCATCCCGACCACGCAGGCGGAGTAGCGCGGACACCACGAGGGCGGGCAAACACCAGGGAGGACGAAGCAGATGCAGGAAGGACGGCGTTCCGGCCAGGCCGAATACTTCTATGGCTGCGGCCGGCGCAAGGAAGCGGTGGCGCGGGTGCGCCTTTACCCCGGCACCGGCGAGATCATCATCAACGGGCGGCCACCCAAGGAATACTTTGGCGGTCGTGATGTCTATCAACTGACGATCACCCAGCCGCTGCGGCTGACGAACACGAGCGAGCGCTTCAACGTCAGCGTAAAAGTCATTGGCGGCGGCGTGACCGGGCAGGCCGGCGCGGTGCGCCACGGCATCGCCCGCGCGCTGACGCGCTTCGACGCCGAACTGCGTCCGACCCTGAAGCGCGCGAAGCTGCTGACGCGCGACGCGCGCGTGAAGGAGCGCAAGAAGGTCGGTCTCAAGCGCGCGCGCAAGGCACCGCAGTACACCAAGCGCTGATCTCGGAACGCGGAAGCCGGAACGCGGAATTCATGGGCTGGCGGTGGGCTTGTGGCCCGCTGCCAGCCTGATTTTGTGTATCAGGCAGAACAATCGGCGCCTGGTTGCGAGCGCGATGCTACTGAGGGCGCCCCGGATTGAAATCGGGGGCTAAATGGCGCTGCGGCGCCACGAAGTCCTCTTTAGAGGACTGGGTTCGCGACAGAACCGGTGCTGGTTGATCACCACAGAGATTGACTACCCCAGGCCGGCCGCAGCCGGCCTTCGTGGCGTAGCCCCCAGCCCGGGGCTTCAGCCCCAGGGCGCCCCTCACTGCCATCGCGCCCATTCGCCGCCACCGCGCTGACCCCAGCCCCACATCCCTCATTACTCATCTCTCGTCACTGCCATTATGGTCATTGTGGTTGATTGTGGTTTTGCCCCAACCACAATGCTGTTGGCGCTACGACTAGCTAAACGCCCCATTATGGTCATTGTGGTGGGAGTGCCGCGTCCTTCTCCACGATCCGCAATCTACAACCTCCATGGGTGTATACTACGCCTGAACAGTCGTCGGCTACTTGATCAGATCGAGACCACGGGGCAACTGCCCATGGCCGAACCAGTCGCCGCCACCGCCCCGCTCAGCACGCCTGGCCCGCTGCTCGTCGGCCGGGTCCACGAGCAGGCAGTGCTGCGCGACCGCCTGGCCCACGCACTCGCCGGGCGCGGTGGCCTCGTCCTCATCAGCGGCGAGGCGGGTATCGGCAAGACCGCGCTGGCGGAGGCGCTGCTGGCCGAGGCCACGGCGCAGGGCGCGCGGGCGCTCATCGGGCGCTGCTACGACCTGACCGAGACGCCGCCCTACGGCCCCTGGGCCGACGCGCTCGCCCACGCCGAGGCGCTGACTCCGCCCGACTTCACCGGTGGCGGTGCGGGCAGCCAGGCGGCGCTCTTCACCCAGGTCCGCGACTATCTGGCGGCGCTGGCGCAACACCAGCCCCTCCTCCTGCTGCTGGACGACTTGCACTGGGCCGATCCCGCCTCGCTCGACCTGCTGCGCGTCCTCGCGCGCGGCCTCGCCGCGCTGCCTCTCTTGCTCCTGACGACCTATCGCAGTGATGAACTGACCCGCCGCCACCCGCTCTATGCGCTGCTGCCCTTGCTGGTGCGCGAAGCACAGGCCGCCCGGCTCGATCTCCACGCACTTGACGCGGCAGGGGTACACGCGCTGGTCGCCGGCCGCTACACACTCCCAGCCGCCGACGAGGAGCGCCTCGTCGGCTACCTGGCCGGCCGGGCGGAGGGCAATCCCTTCTACGCTGGCGAACTGCTCCGCACCCTGGAGGAGCAGCAGGTACTTAGCCAGCAGGCCGAGACCTGGGTCATGAGCGACCTGAGCGCAGTGGGCGTGCCGCCGCTCTTGCGCCAGGTCATTGATGCGCGGGTAGACCGGCTCGGGGAAGCGGCCCGCGATGTGCTGACCGCCGCCACCGTGATCGGTCAGACAGCGCCACTCGCGGTCTGGCAGGCCGTTACCGACACCGACGAGGCGACGCTCCTGGCAGTGGCGGAGCGAGCGCTGGAGGCACGGCTGCTGGCTGAGACGCCTGGCGGCGCGGGCGTGCGCTTCGCCCACGCGCTAATCCGTGAGGCGCTCTATGAGAGCCTGATCGGCCTGCGGCGGCGGGCGCTGCATCGCCGAGTCGCCGACGCCCTCATCGGTGCGCTCACGCCCGATCCCGATGCGGTGGCCTACCATTTCCAACAAGCCGGCGACGACCGCGCGGCAGCGTGGCTGGTGCGGGCAGGCGACCGGGCGCAACGCGCCTACGCCTGGCTCACCGCCGCCGAGCGTTTTGAATCGGCGCTGGCGCTACTGGAGGAACGCGCGGGTGAAGCGAGCGAGCGCGGCTGGCTGCTCTACCGGCTGGCCATGGTCCGCCGCTACAGCGACCCCCACGGCGGGATCGCCTACCTCGACCAGGCGATCCAGCTGGGTGAGCGCGGTGATGAACTGGGGCTGGTGGCGTATGCGCTCAATGCGCGCGGCCTGTTGCGCTGCATCAGCGGGGATATCGAGCAGGGCGTGCCGGAACTGGCGGCCAGCATAGACGCGCTGGAAGCCCTGTCACCCGCCGAGCAGGCCCGCGTGACGGCGCTCCTGGCCGGCCTGGACGACCCACCCAACGTCCTGCGGGGCACGCTGGTCCAGTGGCTAGCGCTCGTTGGCTCCTTTGTCGAAGCGCAGCAGATGGGCGAGGCGCTAGTGGCCCGGTTCTCGGCCTCCCAGATCAGCAAAGGGATTAGCGGCTCGGCGCTCGCGGATGCCTACCATGGGTTGCTATATGCCTACGCCATGCTGGGGCAGCCGGTCGCCGCGCGCCAGGCGTTCGCGCGTGCCCGTGAGCTGTACCAGGCGGTGGACCATTTCCAGATGCTTGGAGGCATCACAAATCTGACCTTGCATGTCGTGACGACGCCCTACGCCGCCGACAACCGCAGTGAGCAAGAGCATCTGGCCGCTGCGGCCGAACAGGCGTATCGCCACGGCAGCGGTCTGATCGAGGCGACCTTCCCCGCCGGCCTGGCCAGGCTGCCGCTCTTGCTGCTGGCGGGGCGTTGGACTGAGGCGCGGGCGCTGGCCGACACGGCACGCGGCACATACGCCGAACGCGCGATGTTCGCCCTGCCGGCGTGGCTCGCGCGTGAGCAAGGCGCCCCGGCGCTGGCGTGGCGGCTGCTGCACGACTGGCTCCCCGACGGCGTACAGACAGTACCGGGCACATGGGGGTGGTCCGCCCACGCCACGGCGACGTGTCAGCGGCTGGCGGCGGCGCTCGCGCTCGACGCGGGCGATCTGCCCGCTGCCCATGTGTGGCTCAACGCGCACGATCACTGGCTGGCCTCGTCCGGCGCGGTGCTTGGGTGGGCCGAAGGGCAGCTCGGCTGGGCGGCCTACTATCGCGCGGCGGGCGATCTCGCCCAGGCCCGCGACCATGCCGAGCAAGCCCTGGCCCACGCCACCGAGCCACGTCAGCCGCTCGCCCTGCTCGCCGCTGACCGCCTGCTCGGCGAGCTCGCCACCGCCGCCAACCAGTACGCCGAGGCCGCGACCCACCTCACCGCCGCGCTGACGCTGGCCGACGCCTGCGCCGCGCCCTACGAGCGCGCCCTGACGCTACTGGCTCAGGCCGAACTCGCCGCGACCAGCCACGACCATGACCGCGCCGCCAGGTTACTGGACGCAGTCCGCGCCATCTGCACTCCCCTCGACGCGGCGCCTGCGCTCGCCCGTGTTGACGCGCTGGCCGCGCGCCTCACCCGCGCCCAGCCCATCCCACCGGCCTACCCCGGCGGGTTAACCGCGCGGGAGGTCGAGGTGCTGCAGCTGGTGGCGCAGGGGCTGACCAACGCCCAGGTGGCTGACCGCCTCTTCCTCAGCCCACGCACGGTGGACCACCACCTCGCCACCATCTACTCCAAACTCGCTGTCTCGACGCGCGCCGCCGCCACCCGCTTCGCCCTCGAACACGATCTCGGCTGAAGCGCCACTACCGCACAGCTCCTGTAACCCGCTCGCCACGTAGCACCCTCCCAGTGCGTCTACACCGACCTGCGCCACGCGACCTGGGTAGTTCTACCTATCCTCGCTATTACCTGCTGCTGACGAGCAATTGGGTAGTTCACAAGATGTGCGGTGGCCTGTCCACGCCTAAAGTGGAGTCAGCGATTCGCGATGCCGGTCCCGGCAATCAACGCAGCGGCCCCAGAGGCCGCATCACATGAAGGAGGCTCCCATGGTCACCACACAGTCCACGCCCGTCTCGGTCGATCGTCGCCCTACTTCCCGCCAACCACAGCCACGACGCCGCCTCGCCACTCTGTTCGGCTGCATGTTGCTCGGCGTGTCCCTGCTGGCTGGCGTCCTGCTCATTCAGACCCACCGGCCCCAGCCGAGCGCGCCGGCCAGCGCGCAACCGGCGCAGGCGACGAACTGGCGCTTTTTGGAACGGAATCAACTGCCGGAGATCACCGGCGCACCCGCGCCAGAAGCTGCCGCGCCACGAAGTTTCCAGACCATCCGCTTCCTCGAACAAAACGATCTGAGCACCCTGGACAGCACGACGATGCCCACATCTACTGCTATCGTGAACTGGCGCTTCCTGGAGCAAAACGAGACTCTCCCGGCTAGCGGCGAGGTGACACCGGAGCATGGCCCCCGGTAAGCCACCACGACAACCGTGACGTCCACATCAGAACTGACCGCCCCGCCCTCACCACTGAGAGCGGGGCGGTCGTTCCTATCCGGCGAGTAGGCTCACGGCCATCGGCCTATACATCGGCAACAGCGGCGAAGGCGGCCGTGAGCGCGGCGCGCGTGGCGGCGAGCGTATCGGCGTTGTGCGCGGTCGAGACGAAGGCGACCTCGAACTGCGAGGGGGCCAGGTAGACGCCGGCATCGAGCAGCGCGTGGAAGAGG
>DASUBC010000411.1:0-5996 GCA_035763465.1 Thermomicrobiales bacterium | reverse complement strand
GGGGACGATGATTCACCCGGCGCTCACTGACCTGATAGCCATTCGCGGCGGCGAAAACGGGGATAAAGCGATGCAATTCGCCGTACAGTTCCAGATCATCGACAACCTCGCGCCGGTAGGCTTTGAAGCCGCAATTGAAATCGTGCAAGGGTAATCGGAACAACAGGCGCATCACGTTATTGAACACGAGCGAAGGCAGTGTCTTATGCCAGGGATCGTGGCGCGGATATTTCCACCCTGACACCAGATCATCACCCGCCGCCAGTTGCTCCAGAAAACCTGGTATCTCCTGCGGATCATCTTGTAAGTCACCATCTAGCGTGACAATCACTGCTCCCCGCGCGAGGCTGAAACCCGATCGCAGACCGGCTGACTTGCCACAGCGCCGCCGGTGCCGTGCAAGCACCAGATGGTTGTCAGCGGTGGCGAGCATCTGGAGTGTTGCCCAGGTATCATCGCTGCTGCCATCGTCAATGACGATGACCTCGTAGGTATATTCTTGATCCACCAGCGTTGCAGTAATCTCCTCGCACAAAATGGGAAGATTACGCGCTTCGTTATGGACAGGGATTACGAGTGAGAGATCAAGTGTTGGATTAGGAGTCGCTTCTGTGAGCAGAGGCGATTCCAGGGCTATGGTTGTAGTCATCGCTTCCTGCTCTATATACTCCTAAGAAGTCAGCAGTCCCTACGAGCGTTTCTCACTTGCCTAGTCGCGCAAGCGTACCAGATTACTTCAACTCGCGCAGTTCGACGCCGGAGAAATCGGCTGTGCCAGTACCAATTCCACGTAACCAGACAGTCAATGAGGTTGTCTCTGGCGGCACTAAGAAGGCAAAGCGGCCATTGGCCCAATTGGCGCCCTTCGGGCAGAGATAGCCAGCACCAGTAGGAAAAATATCGAGCCAAGCGCCCGCCGAATTGTGTGTTGAAACATAGACTCTTTGCTCACCACTAAGGTCGGCATTTCGAGAGCTAAACTCAAGCAGATAGTAATGACCAGGCCGCACCTGTTGGGTGGTCAACCGGACGTCAACCGTCTGACCAGTAGGTGCAACTCGAAAGGCACTCCCATTTTCAATGAGCGAACTTTGCCCCGCTAGTTGCCAGGTGTTTAGTCCTTGCCCTGTGTCCGCCGCAAGTGGTGGTAATAGGTTTGCGCCAAGATCGATCGAGGCAGTCGGTCGCGCCCAGAGATCAACATAAAGCGGTGCAGCGAAATAATGATGCATCAATTGCTCATAGCCACGCGCGAGTAGTTGCGCTTGGAGCGTGCTGACACCATCGGTGTCAAGGTAAGCAAGCACGACAACCGGATCTTGTGCTGTAAATGCCAGCGTTTCGTCGAGGTCTGTCGTTGAGGAGAACTGCCCATCGTCAATGCCAACGTAGTTATTCTGCGTGGCTTGCGGCTCGTAGATTGTCATGAAGGTGGTTGCGAGTGTTGGATACGTCACCAGCGGAATCCCCATGTTGTGGAGCGTGGCAGCTTCAGCGGCAAGCCCTTTCCAATCTTGCTTGATTGCACTGGTATAGATTATGTGCAACGTTAGCGCCGATATGACAAGGAGGCCCAGCGCTCCAATCATACCGAGCGCGGCAACCCAGCGTGGTGGCCGAATGTCGTAGGCTGCGCCAATGAGGAACGCCAATCCCAGCGTTACCGAAAGAATCGTTCGTTCGGCATACCCAGGGCTGACGAACACGGTAATGAGAGTGGCAATTGCAAGCGTGCTCCCTGATAGTGCAATAGCCACAAACAAGCCCAAGTACGAGCGGCGTGCTAGCACCACTATGCCCAAAATGATGAGAGATGTGAGGACCATCACCAATAGCACATGCCAGGCCGGCCAGCGATCCCAAGGAGTCGGGTCCGCGCTGTAGAAATAGTCGGGATTACCGTCAAACCCGATGATGGAGCGTAGCGAGGCCACGAAGCGAGCCGGTGTGATTCCAAGATAGTCGTCACGTACATCGCCGACGGCCTGCACAGTCGAAAAGAGCCGGGACAGCCAGGGCAGATACCCAATCGCCGCAAGCACAACAGCTGCAATAAGTGCAAGCCCTTGCCGACGCCGTTTCCAGATCACTATGGACAGTACGATCACTTGCGGTGCAAGTGCATAAATTGCGCTGTAGTCTGTATACATCGCTAACAATAACGAGAATCCGTAAGCGATTGCCCAGGCGGCTTGCGGCCGCTGATAATAGGCAACCAGTGCCAGATAGGAAAGCGCCACCAAGAACACTTCCAACGCATACATGCGTGCTTCTTGTGAATACCAAATATGTACCGGCGACGCCGCAAGCATGAGACTTGCGACCAATCCAGCACGCGACCGTGTTAACCGGGCCACGAGAAAGTAGAGAATGGGAATTGTTGCGATGCCAGCCAGCGCACTTATCATACGTCCGGCTAGCGTGTCCGGGACTACATATGCAACAAGTTTGACTAATGCATAGTACAGCGGTGGATGTGTACTAGCGTAATCGCGTACTCCGAGTACTATGGGCCAAGGTTTCTTGGACCAGTAGACCGTTATCCCTTCATCGAGCCAAAGGCTTAAGGTTTCAAGGTGATAGAAGCGTAGAACGGCACCAAGAACGACGACTGCCACAAGCAGTCGTCTGGGAGTTAGTATTGACAGGGAGAGGCTTCGCATGAGGTGGCGGGTATGCTGACGGTGAGCCAGAAGTCTGCCACTTGTTTGTCCCATTCAGTAGTATTCCTTTGTAGGTACTCGTGGCTGCGAACATTAGCGGTGACTGTACAGGCATTGCCGCTTTGTGTCAAAGCCCGCAATTGACCACCTGCGGGCGCAACCCGGCACGTAGGCCGTCAGAGGCTTTGGAATCGCTGCCGGCCGTGTAGTTCGTTCATCCGCATATTTGCCATAACGCTATATCGTACTTGTCTACCGGCGTGAGGCCTACGTTACCTAGCCTTGATCCTATCCGCCTACTCTGGAACGCCTTGACAGCAGGTCAAACGCTCGCTACCATACCCCCTGGGGTATAGGAGGCGGGAATGCGCGTCGCGATCGCTGTCAATCAATGCAATGGTTGCGCCACTGGCTTGCTCGAAGCGAGCGCCTATGTTCTCTGGGATACCGAGACTGGCGGCGAGGAAACGCTGGTCAATCCTGCCGGCGCGCGCGCCGGTGGGCGGCGACTGGCCGTTGTCGAGACGTTGCTGGCACACGAGGTGGCGATCCTCGGCGTGGCGCCGTTGAGCCTGTGCCCGCTCTCCTACGCGATTGCCCAAGCTGGTGGCCTGCGCTTCCTGTGCCTTGAGGAGGATACGCCGGTCGCCACGCTGCGTGAGCATCTCCCGGCGCTCGTCGCGCTGGCCCGGCCCGATCTGCCGGCCGACTGGCTCGCCACAGTGGCTCATGCGGAACCGGCGCCGATCACTGACGCGGCGTTGCCGCTCCCCGATGCGGCGGTCCATGCGCTGGTCAACCGCATGAAGCGGCTCGAAGGACAGGCGCGCGGCGTGCAGCGGTTGCTGGAAGAGCGCCAGCCATGCGAAGAAATCCTCACTCAACTCAGCGCGATGCGCTCGGCGCTGCAACGCATCAGCACGCTGTTGCTGGTGGAAAACCTGGCCGGCTGTTACCCTGCCGCTGGTGGCGATGAACTGGCCCCGCGTGTCGCGTCCGCCAAACGCGCGTTTGAGTATCTGAACTAACTGGACGATCCGGTGAGTATGGAGTCTCGATGGAGCATGGCCTCGCAACTGAACAGCGTCAGCAAGCCCGCCACTTGCTGGACGTGCGGCTATCGCGGCGCGAGCTGCTGCGCTACGGCGGTGGCGTCGTCGCCGGTCTGACCGCCGTCAATACCGTCTTACTCGGCGGTTTCGCGGCCCACACGGGCAGCCAGCAGATTCGCCGCGATGTCCGGATGGCCGGGATACCCCTCGGTGGGCTAACGGCCGACACGGCGCTCGCACGCCTGACCGAGCGCACGCAAGCCTACCTGGCCGGGCAGCTGGTGCTGCGGACTGCCGACGACCGGGCCGAGTGGCGCGGGTCGCCCGCTGCCCTCGGCCTGGGCTTCGACCTGCCCGCCGCCGTGCAGGCCGCCGTGGCCGTGGATGGGCAGGGCGCCGCGCCGCTGCGCTACGGTCACTGGCTGGCCGGCTGGCTGCCCTGGGGCGGGCAGGAACTGCTCCTGCCCGTGACGCTCGATACGGAGCAGTTCAAGGGCTTGCTGCAAGCCTGGGGACCGAGCATTGACCAGACGCCGCTCGATGCCACCTTCACCACGGACGGACCCGTAACGGTCGTGCCGGGCCAGGACGGCCAGACAATCGCGGTGGAGGCGACCGAGGCGAACCTGCTCATGCACGCCGCAACGCTCTCCACGCAGCCGGTCACGCTCGCCATGCGCGCCGTGCCGCCGGCGATCACGGCCGACATGCTGGCGACGGTCCAGGATCAGGCCGCCGGCCTGATGCAGCGCACAATCCGTTTGCGTCTCGACCAGCGCGATTGGACGTTGACGAGCGCACAGATCCGGGCGGCGTTGCGCTACCAGCGCGATGGCGACCAGTTGCTGCCCGTCCTCGCCGCTGAGCCGCTGCACGCCTTCTTCCAGCAGATCGCCGGCGAAGTCAGTCAGCCGCCCGTCAACGCGCGCTTCGTGAAGGACGCCACCGGCCACTACACCATCGCGCCGGAACAGGCTGGCCTGGTGCTCGATGAATCCGCGACGCTCGACGCGCTCACCGGGGCGCTACGCGCGGGCGCGGCGGACGCGCAGGTAGCGCGGCGACCGCAGGCCGCCGCTATCCAGGCCGCCGATCTGGCGCCGGCGTATCAGCGCCTCGACGCCATCCTGAACACGCCGCTCACCGTGCAATTCGGCGACTACACACGCCAGTTCTCCCGCGCCGACATCCAGCCGCTGCTGGTTTTCACCGACCAGCCGGATCAGGCGCAGAAGATCGCCATCACGCTCGATCCCAGCAAACTGGCCCAGCTCGTCAGCGCGCTGGCCGCGCAGATGAATCGCGACGCGCGCACACCGCAATGGCGCTGGCAGGACGGCGCCATTCGCGCGGCGCAGCCCGGCCAGGACGCCTGGACCGTGCAAGAGGCTCCGACACAGGCGGCGCTGGAACAGGCGATTCTCAATGCCACCGGCCAGGTCACGCCGGTAGTAACCGTGGTGAAGCCGGACGGCGATCCGTTCGGCGGCACACCGCCCGTTCTGCCGGACCGCCTCGGCTACGGCCGCACGGACTACTCCTTCTCCATCCCCAGCCGGCGGCATAACGTCGAGCTGTCGGTCCAGCGGCTCGACGGCACACTGATCGCGCCCGACGCAGTTTTCTCGTTCAACCAGGCGGTTGGCGCGCAGACGGTCGCGAACGGCTACCAGGAAGCCTACGGCATCGCCCTCGTCGGCGGCACTGGACCGGGCACCGGCCAGGTCAAGACAGTCAATTCCATCGCGGGCGGCATCTGCCAGGTCTCCACCACGCTCTTCCAGGGCGCGTACCACGCGGGTCTGCCAATCGTGGAGCGGAACTGGCACCTCTACTGGATCACCGGCTACGGCCCGCCAAGTTCGCCCACGGGCTTACAGGGCCTTGACGCCACGGTAGACGACCAGTCGGGCCTTGACTTCAAGTTCCAGAATGCGACCGGCCAATGGCTGGCGATCGAGGCGGTGGCCGATGGCGACTGGGTCCGCATCGCGATGTATGGCCGCGACCCCGGCTGGACCGTGACGATCGATCCGCCCGTCATCACCAATGTGCGTCCCGCCGACCCCAAGCCGGTGATCGAAAAGACGCACGACCTGCCGCCCGGCCAGCAGCTGCCGATCGAGCACGCCGTGGACGGCTTCGACGCCGTGAACCATATCGTGGTGAAAGGCAAGTCGGGCGCGGTGCTGCGCGATGTTACCTTCCGCAGCAGTTATGTGCCCTCGCAGAACGTGGTGCAGGTCGGCGTACCGGCGAACGAGCCGACCGATTCGTGACG
>DASUBC010000410.1:0-7923 GCA_035763465.1 Thermomicrobiales bacterium | reverse complement strand
GCCGGGGCACTGACTGGCCCTATACTCGCCCGGTTGTGTGTGTCGAGCAAGGCTGCTCGCGCTGCTGGCCGCGCCGCGCAGGAGCCTGCTTCATGAACGCCCGGCACGCCCTCTCTCGCGTCTTCCGTCTCCTCAGCACGCTCTGGCTGGCGCTCCTGGGCGCTGGCTGGGCAGGCGGGGCAGCAGCCAGCGCCGCTGGCGCGAACGCGCCGCCAGGCGCCTCGGTCACGGCACCGGTGCAGGTACCGGCGGCGCTCCGGACGGCGCCGTTCGACGTGCCCCGCAGCCTGACCGTGCCGCCCGGCTTCACGATCAGTGTCTATACCCGGATCAGCGGCGCCCGCTTTATGGTGCTCGCGCCGAATGGCGATCTGCTCGTCTCGCAGCCGGGCGCGGGCAAGGTCTCGCTGCTGCGCCCGAACCCCGGCGGCCTCCCCGCGCTCGTTGACTTCGCCACCGGCCTCAACAGCCCTCACGGCCTCGCCTTCGACTCGATCGCAGGCACGACCTACCTGTATATCGCCGAGAGCAACCAGATTGACCGCTACATCTACCATGCGGGTGACACGACCGCCCAGAACCGGCAGATTATCATCGCCGGCCTGCCGGACAGCGGGCACGGCCTGAAAAATATCGTGCTCGATGGGCAGCACAAACTCTACGTCTCGATTGGCTCCAGCTGCAATGTCTGCCTCTCGGACACCACCAGCACCCCCGTGCGCGGCGCGATCTACCAGTATGACGCGAACGGCGGCAACGGCCGGCTCTTCGCGCGCGGTATCCGCAACGCCGAAGGGCTGGCAATCGCGCCCGGCACCAGCAACGCGCTCTGGGTCGCGGGCAACCACCGCGATAACGTGCCCTACCCCTACAACGACGGCACCGGCCAGTACGGGAAAGTGATTCCGGCCTACGTAGACAACCACCCGCCGGACATCTTCACCCATGTGCGCGACGGTGGGAATTACGGTTGGCCCTTCTGCAACCCCAATCCCGATACACCGGCCGGCTACCACACCATGCCCTACGACCGTGATTACGACCTCAACGCCGATGGCCACGTTGACTGCGGCACGATAGACCGCACCAACCTGGGGCTTCAGGCCCATTCCGCGCCGCTCGGCCTGCACTTCTGGACCGAGCCGAACGCGCCCGCCGCCTATGCCGGCGGCGCGGTCATCGGCATCCACGGCTCCTGGAATCGCACCACGCCTACCGGCTACAAAGTCATCTACGTGCCCTGGAATCGGGTCGCGCAGACGCCCGGCGACCCCATCAATCTGGTCACCGGCTGGCTTGACCCGGCGACGCAACAACCCTGGGGGCGTCCCGTCGCGGCGGTCGCCGACCGGCTGGGCAACCTCTTCATCAGCGACGACCTCAGCGGCACAATCTACAAACTGACACCCACGACGCCGAATCCCACGCCGGCCTTCAGCGACCTGCCGGCGAACGATCCCGCGTATCAGGCCGTCACGGCACTGGCGCGGCGTGGCGTCATCAGGGGTTATGGTAATGGGCAGTTCGGGCCAGCCGATCTCGTCATGCGCGCCCAGGCGGCGGCGATCGTCGCCCGCGCGTCCAGCTGGGACGCCGAAAATCACGGCAACGATTTCGCTGACCAGGGGCCGATTGACGCTGACCTCTGGCGCAATGTCGGCACGCTGGCATACTACGACGTCGCGCGCGGCTATGGAGACGGCGCCTACCGGCCGACCAGCCCCGTGCTACACATCCAGGTCATCTCGCTGATCGCGCGGACAATGGAAGCGCGGGGACTCTGGCTGCCGCAGCCGGATCGCGGCGACTACGCCAATGTCCCGGCCGATTCAGGCGCACGGGGCGACCTGGCGACCTATGTCTACTACGCGGGCGCGGTGGTTGACCGGCCGGTCAACCAGCCCTGGAGCGATTGGAATACGCCGGCCACGCGCGGCTGGACCGCGCGCGTCTTCTGGCAGGCGCTCACCAGCTATTACGGTCCGGCCGGCGTACCATAGCGCGATTGGCCGCCAGAGTGCGCCATTTTTGCACTGAAATTGCCGGTATTGCCTGCTTGTAACGCCCCCCCGGTTGCCCTATACTGCGGGTATGAGGTAGGCCATCAACTGAATGTGCCGCACCGCCGCAAGGTGGGCGGCCAGGGGGATGTTCGGGATGGATACTGCCTTCCGCATCCGCTATCGCGCGTTCGATACCGACGGCGCCAGCCCGGCGCTGGTGGTCGAGGACGCCGCCGGCCTCCTCTATCTCTTCAGTGGCGGCAAATTGCAGATGTGGTTTCATCCGCGTGTCGGCTGGCCGCGGCTGCGCGCCGCGCTGGCGCGCACCTGCTACCAGTGGGAGTTCTGCGACAGCGAGGTCTTCCATTCGCTGGCGGCGCTCGCCAGCCTGACCCGTCCCGCACCCACCGAGCAACCCCTCGATCTGGTGCTCGACATTCGCTATCCGGCGCTAACACCCACGCTCGACCATAGACCGTTACCAGACCATCATCCGACCGATCATCCGGTCCTCGCGCGGATGCCCGACCCTTGCCATTAACGCGGCGCCATCGCCGTGTGCGGCGGGTCGGCGATATACATCGTGCGCCCGGCCAGCGCCTGCCGGCGCAGTTCGCCGCGCGCGACTAACGCTTCTAATGCGTCCAGCGTCTCCGCCAGCGGCAGACCCGTCAGCCGTGCCCAATACTCCGGCCAGCCCGCGACGGCGGCCGGGCGACTCTGCGCGACGAGCGCACGAATGCGCTGTATCGCGTCGTCTTCGTCTATCCCGGCGCCGCTCATGGCGTGACTACCGCCGCCACAGTCGTAAAGCCATAGCCCCGCGCGCGTAAGCCGTCAATCATGGGCTGGAGCGCAGCGGTGTCGCGCGACGCCGCCCCAACGTGCATCAGCACGATCGCGCCCGGTCCGGCGCCTTGCATCACGCGGTCCACAATCGCGCTCGTGGACGCGCCCTGCCAGCCGAGCGTGTCAATCGTCCAGAGCACGTTATAGCCATAGCCGGCGGCGGCGACCTGCGCCAGCGCCGCCGCGTCATAGTCGCCGTACGGCGGTCGGAACCAGGGCCGCGTGGTATGCCCCAGCAGCGGCGCGATGATCGCGTCGGCCTGCTCCAGTTCGGCCACGCGCGCATCGGGACTGAGACCGCCCAGGCCATCCGACACGCCAGTGAACGAGCGGTGATCGAGCGTGTGATTGATGACCTGATGCCCTGCCGCGCCGATCCGCCGCACCAGGTCGGGGTTCGCTTGCGCCCAGACGCCGGTGATCCCGAACGTCGCGGTGATGCCGTTCGCCGCCAGAATATCGAGAATCTGCGACGTGAAACCGCGATCGGCACCTGCGTCGAAAGAGAGCGCGATGAGCGGCTGTTGCGTATCCAGGCGGCCGATCGTCCGCGCGCTGGCCGGTGGCGCGGGTTGCGGCGCGAACGCGGGTGTGCCGAACAACTCTCGCGCGGTCGCGCGCTGCCAGCCGAGCAGCCCGCGCGTCACCGCGTCCGGCGTGCCCACCGTCTCCGGGTGGTATTCCAGCCTGACCCGCTCGAAGTACTGCGTCAGGTACGGCTGTCCATCAGCGGCGTTGACTTCAACGAACTCCTCGGAGAGTGGAAAGCCGAAGACCGCCAGCCCGCCGCCGGTCAGCCACGTTTGCGCGAAGGCCCCGCGCAAGGTATGCCCGGTCTCGGCAAAGTAGAAGATGCTGGGGGACGACGCCTGCGATGGCAGCGGCGCGAATGGCGGCTCACTCTCCCGCCCAGCCGTCAGGTCACGACCCAGCTGCACGCCCTGCACAGCGTAGGGCGTGCCGGCATTTTCCGGAAACCATTGCAGCACGGCGCGCTCGAAATACTGCGTCGTCCGGCCAGTTTCGGTGAACTCCTCCGAGAGCGGATAGCCGAACGTCGCCACCCCGCCATGTTGCCGCCAGAAGAGCGTGAAATGCGCCCCAAGCGCGTGTCCGGTCTGCGCGAAGTAGACCGGCGTCACCGCGCCGGCCCGCGCCGGCCGCGCCAGCACGACCGCCGCGAGCGCGAGCCAGCCGGCAGCAACAAATCGAAGCAGAGCGAGTGACGCGCGCATAGCGGCTCCTGACGATTCCACCACCAGGGAATTATCGCATTGTACGGTTTACCGTGCCTGACGGATCAGAGCAGCAGGAAAGTTTAATCGCGATCACCGGAAAAGAGTCGGTCAAGCGCCGTTCGCGCGTCGTTCAATATTCGCAGCGATAACCAGAGTGATGACCGAGCAAGTGCATCCAGGGCCATAGCAGCGGCCTGACGATTCAAATGCCCGGTCGCGGCGGTACCAAGGACGACCCCAAGCGAGCCGTGAACTTCCAGACCCATTGTTCGCGCTAGTAGGCGTGCTGCCGCATCATCCGTCAGAAACCAATCAGCCCCGATATTCCGCGTTAGAGCAAGTGCCGCAGCCTCGCCAACATCAAGCAGCCCTGCGCTTTGCCATGATTGCGCTTCATGTTTTGCAGGCTCAGAAAGGTACTCGACTTGTAACCAGTCTGGCGCTTGCCAGTTCATTGCCAGTAGGTCAAGTTCGCGAGCAACCTCATTGGGAATATAGACTTCGCCCAGCAAAGGCAGGAGATCGAGCAAGGCTGCTTCATGGAGATGCAAAATCGGACCAGTGTCAGCAACAAGCCGTCTCACGGCGCTTCAAGACCGCCTTGCCGCAACGCCCAGGCAATATCTTCGCGTTGAAACTCCTCTTCTAACAGAAACCGGTGCCGCCGAATAAACTCAATCAGCGCGAGCCGGACTAGTTCACCCTGGCTGCTGAACCAACCAGATTGAACGAGCGCATCAACCTCGGCAGCCAGTTGATCCGGCACTTCGACTTGCAGAGGGCGCATGACAACAGCTCCTTATGGCACATATGCTATGCACGAAAGAATAGTCCCAGGTTCAGTCAACAACGTCAAGGCAGTGTAGATACAAAAGCGGTTACTGGTACTCGATTCGTGCTCCTCCACTAAGCAGTGTCACCAGAATCGCCTGCTGCGTGTACAGCAAGTTCTCCTTGCCGGCGTAGCCGGCGAACGCCGCCGACGCCAGCGCGTCAGCCGCGACTTCCTTGCCGCGCGTCACGGGCGGGCAGGGCAGCAGCACCGCGTCGGGCCGCGCCAGCGCCAGCAGTTCGGGCGTCACCTGATACGGCGCGAAACGCCGGGCGCGCTCTGCGTCATCGCTGGCGCGCGGCCAGGCATCGGTGCAAATAGCCGCCGCGTCGTGCACACCTGCCTGCACATCGTGCGTAACGGCGATTGTTCCCGGCGCCGCGCGCTCGACGAACGCCAGCGTCGCCGCGTCAATCGCCTCATCCTCCGGGCAGATAAAGACAAACTGGATCGGCAGTCGCGCCGCGAGGTGGAACCACGAGCGGCAGACATTCGTCAGCCCGCCGACAAAGACAATCTTCTGGCCCGCGAACTCGCCCAGGCGTTCACGCAACGTCTGCGCGTCGGCCAGCACTTCGCAGGGATGCTCGCGGTCGGTCATCGCGTTGACGACCGGCGCCGCCGCGCACCGCGCCAGTTCGACCACCGCCTCGTGCCGCGCCGTACGGACGACGAGCGCATCAACCCAGTTATCAAGGTAGCCGGCGATGTCGGCGATCGGCTCGCGCCCATACAGGTCAACTGGCAAGTCCACACCGAACCCGCCCAACTGGTGAATACCGATAGCAAACGTCGCGCGTGTGCGAAAGCCACGCCCTTCAAAGAGCAGCGCGATATTGCGCCCCGCCAGCAGCGGCGGCAGCGCGCCAGCCTGCCGCTGCGCCTTCAAGCGATCCGCCAGGTCGAGCAGCGCCAGGATGTCGGCGGTGGAGAGGTCGGCGAGGGAAAGGAAATCGGCCGGCACGTCTACCTCCTGCGCTGGCGACTGGCTCAATTCACCGTTCAGTGCCGCGCTGAATAGTAGAACTTCCCGGTGCGCGCCGCATTACTCCTGCTAGACGATGTGCTTGTTGCACGCGCAAGGCAGGCGAACATGAGCGCGTCACACAGAACCTTCTCCCTTGTCCTTCTCGCCCTGGCGCTCGTCATGAGCGCTTGCACCGGGCCGAGCGCGTCAGGGCAGGCCAACCAGGCCCGCGTTCCGCAACCATCACCGTCGCCACCGCCCAAGGAAGCGCCTCCCTTGCCAACACCGCCGACAGCCTCGCCAGTCCCCTGTCTCCGGGGTGGCGGCGCAGGCGACGGTATGCCCGACATCGTCGTCCAGACCAGGATGGCGATTACTATCGCCGTCGTCACCGTGCGCGAAATCCGGCCCGCGCGCTGGGACACCCCCGACGGCGCTCGCCCGGCGAACGCCTGCGGCGGGCCGCCATATCACCTGATCTTCACGCCGGTGCTGGTCGAGGTGGAGCAGTACGTGCGCGGCGCACAGCCAGCGCGCACATTGCTTCTCGCTGCCGATGGCGGCCAGGTTGGGCCGGATCGTTTCTGGCCCAGCACGATTGACGGCTACCGGATTGACGAGTTTCACGTAGGAGCGCGCATGATCGTCTTCCTGAACCAACCAAATGGCTCGCTACAAGCGATAGGCAGCACGACGCTCTGGCAGGCGCCCTTCCACTACAGCATCACAGCCGACGACATGGTCACGGTGCGCGCGAAGGAATCCTTCGACCGCCGCACAATTCCGCTTCGACAACTTCTGGACGAGATCGCCGCCGTGAAGCCACTACCGTGAAGCGGCGTTACTTCGCCAGCGCCGCCGCCGCCGCCGCCGTCACCCCTTCGGCGGCTGTCACCGGGTCGGTGTCGCGCGCGACGAGGCGAGCGAGCAGGTCGTCGAACTGGGGATCGTCGCGGACGGTGCGCGCGACCTGGGCGGTGATCTGGCTGCGGACGAGGCCCTGCAATTCGTCCAGCAGCGCCGCGCGCTCGCGCCGCGCCCACTCGCCGCTCGCTTTGAGGTGCGCCAGGTGCCGCTCGCAGGCTGCGGCGAGCTGGGTGATGCCTTCGCCGGTGGTCGCGGTCGTTTCCAAAATCGGCACGCGCCAGGCACCTGCCTGCGCGTGACCGCCGAGCGTCAGCATCATCGCCAGGTCGCGCTTGAGCTCGTGCGCGCCCGGCCGGTCGGCCTTGTTGATCACCAGGATGTCGGCAATTTCCAGCACGCCGGCCTTGATCGCCTGAATATCGTCGCCCAACCCCGGCACCTGGAGCAGCAGCGTCGTCTGCGCTGTCTGCGCGACCGCGACCTCGTCCTGCCCCACGCCGACCGTCTCGACGATCACGACCTCGAAGCCGAATGCGTCGAGTAGCCAGGCGATGCCGCGCGTCGCCCGCGCCAGCCCGCCGAGATGGCCGCGCGTCGCCATCGAGCGGATGAACACGCCCTCGTCGGCGAAGGTCTCCATCATCCGCACGCGGTCGCCGAGCGTCGCCCCGCCCGTGAGCGAACTCGACGGGTCCACCGCGACGACCGCGACGGTGCGCCCGCGCTGCCGCCAGGTTGCGATGAGCTGGTTGACCAGCGTGCTTTTGCCCGCGCCCGGCGGCCCGGTTACGCCGAGGACGTGCGCGCGACCGCTCGTGCCGTAGAGCGCCCGCAACGCGGCGCGGCCGGCGGGAGTATCGTTCTCCACCTGCGTCAGCAGCCGCGACAGCGCGCGACGCTGGCCTTGTTGGAATTGCGCGACGAGCGCCGGAACCTGGTCCGGCGCGATCAGCCTTCCGCTCACGCCGCCTCGCGGTGGCCGGCGTTGGCGCGGATGAAGTCCACGATCTCGTTCAGCGGTGTGCCGGGACCAAAGACCCCCTTGATGCCCATCGCCTTGATTTGCGGCACATCCTCGTCGGGGAAGATGCCGCCCGCCAGCACGATTACGTCGTCCATCCCCTGCTGGCGCAGCAGTTCCATGATGCGCGGGAAGACCGCCATGTG
>DASUBC010000409.1:0-2273 GCA_035763465.1 Thermomicrobiales bacterium | reverse complement strand
ATCCTGCGCTGCAACATACTGCGTCAGCCGGGCCTCGCCAGTCTCGGGGTCTACCTTCACACGCACGAGGTGAGCGGCGAAGCCAGGCGCCCGCTCCGTCGTCGCGGTCTGGCCCCGGCCGGTCACCGGCTTGTACATGCCGCCGAAGCGCATGGACGCGCCGGCGATCTCGCTGATCAGCCGCCGCTGCTCGGGAAAGCCCTTGACCTGCACCGCGCCGTCCACGATCTCCAGGTCTTCGGGCGCGGCTTCCAGCATGTCGGCCGCAATCGCCAGCACTTGCTGGCGCGCGTCCTGCGCGGCCTGCAACACTGACGGACCAACTGTGTACATGATCTTGCTGCCGCCACTACCGCCCGCGTAGGGCGCGGCATCGCTGTCGCCGGTGACGATCTTGATTTTGTCCAGCGACACGCCGAACGCCTCCGCCGCGATTTGCGCGAAGGCGGTATTCGTGCCGGTCAGGTCTACCGAGCCGAGCAGCACGCTGAGGCTGCCATCTGTATTGAGCTTGCACGTCGCCGCCGACGGTTCGACGCCCATCAGCCAGCCGCCAACCGCGACACCGACACCCTCGCCCGGCCCGGTCTTACCCAGGTCTTGCGCGAGCGGATGGCGCTGGATCGCTTCCAGGCATTCGCGCAGGCCGATGTTCGGCCAGGGCTGACCGTTCGGCATCGGGTCGCCCGCGCCCGCGCAGTTCTTCAGGCGAAACGCGATCGGATCCATCCCGACCGCCGCCGCCATCTCGTTGATGTTCGATTCGATCGCGAAGGTGCCCTGCGGCGCGCCCGGCGCGCGGTACGCGCCCGGATTCGGCTTGTTGGTCAGGACTTCGAAACCCTCAATATGCAGGTTCTCACAACGGTAGTAGCCGCCGAGCAGCAGGCAGGCGACGTTCATCGGCGTGCCGCCGCTTGCGCCGCCGTCGAAGACCACCCGCGCCTGGATCGCCGTAATCGTGCCATCGGCCGCCACGCCAGTTTTCAGGGTGATGATGGATTCGGGCGCGGGCGTCGTGCTGAGGTAGTCATCGGAGCGGGCGAGCACAAGCTGCACCGGGCGACCTGACTTCAGCGCCAGCGCCGCCACGAGCGGCTCCTGGCGCATGAACTTCGCGCCGAATCCGCCGCCAACCGGCATCGCTGTGACCTTGACTTCGGTCTCCGGCCGGCCGAGCGCACGCGCGGTGGCCGAACGCACATGGAACATCGCCTGGGTCGAGGCGTAGACCTGCACATTGCCGAACGGATCGGTCGCCGCGACCGTGGACTGCGGCTCCAGGTAGGACTGATGCACACGCGTTGTGCGATACGTATGTTCGACGATATGCGCGGCCTGCTGGAACCCAGCCGCGACGTCGCCGCGCGTAAAGACGGCCGAGTTGCTGACGTTGACCGGCAGTTCGCGCTTTGGCGCGTCCTCACCACCCTCGACCGTCGCGTGCATCTGTGCGGTCTCGTCCTCGTCCGCGCCGCCTTCCTTCACCGCCGGCGCGTCGTCGGCCATCGCCGCCAGGGTCTCGACCGCCGCCGGCAACTCCGCATACTCGACCACGACCGCCGCCGCGCCATCTTCGGCCGCGCTGGCGCTCTCGGCCAGTACCGCCACGACCGGCTGGCCGTAGTAATCCACCCGGTCGAGCGCCAGCAGCAGCCGGTCGCCCCCTTCCGGCGCCGCCGCACGGAGTTCGCGCGCTGTGATCACGTCAACTACACCCGGCGCCTGGCGTGCCGCCGTGTCGTCAATCCTCGTAATGCGCGCGCGAGCGTGCATACTCAGGACAAGTTTCGCGTAAAGCATCTCCGGCAGACGCAAGTCGCCGGTGTAGCGCGCCCGCCCGGTAACCTTATCGCGCCCATCCACCCGGATGACGGATTTTCCCAGTACCGACTCCGTCCCTGTCACTACCTCTGTCGCCATGCGTGCTGTTCCTCCCTGGCTCTTCGCAGTTCTCGTCACCGATTACCAGTCGGCACGAACGCCTGCCGCGTGTGACGGCGGCGCTCATGTCGTCTGGCAACCGGCTGCCTGAGTACACCCTTCCTCGCAACGGGCACGCCGCGCCCATCAAGTCCTGGTAATCTTCGGCCCCTCCTGGCGGAACGTCAAGTGCGAACGCGACATTCCCATTGCGAGTCGGGCAGACGGGCAGTCGGGCAGTCGGGCAGTGACGGGGTATGGCCTCAGTGAGGGAGAAGGGAGAGTGAGCGCGCGGAATTACCGCGATCTCGTGGCCTGGCAGAAGGGAATGGATCTGGTGGCGGGCGTTT
>DASUBC010000408.1:0-3908 GCA_035763465.1 Thermomicrobiales bacterium | reverse complement strand
CACAGAACGAGCAGGAACACCAACGGTAACGGATACGAAGACCGCCGTGTCATTGTTTCGCCAGTGGGCAACGAGCATGAACGAAGGAGCCGGTGATGCGTATCGTCGATCTCTCGGCGCTGATCGAGCCAAGTCCGCCGGACGCGCCGGTCTTAGCGCGCACCGGTGTCATATACACCGACCACGCGGGCGGCGCGGCGCAGATCGAGGCGCTCTTCAAGGTGCCGCGCGAGTTGCTCCGCGCCGGCGAAGGCTGGGCGATCGAAGAGTTGCACGACTTCGGTACGCACAACTCGACGCACATTGACGCGCCCTATCACTACAACAGCCAGATCGGCGGCGTGCCGGCCCAGACGATTGATGAGTTGCCGCTGGAGCATTTCTTCGGCGATGGCGTGGTGCTGGACATGCGCCACAAGGCTGATGGCGATGCGATGACGCCCGCCGACGCGCAGGCCGAACTGGCGCGCATCGGCTACACGCTCAAACCGGCCGACATCGCGCTGGTCCGCACAGGACGCGATGCGTTCTACGCGCAGCCGGACTACGTCTTTCGCGGCTGCGGCGTGACGGCCGAGGCGACACACTGGCTCTACGACCAGGGTGTGCGCGTGATGGGCATTGACGCCTGGGGCTGGGACGCGCCGCTCGACCGCCAGGCGCGCGAGGCGCTGACGCGCCGCGAGCCGGGCATCTTCTGGGCCGCGCACCAGGCCGACCTGCCCTATATGCAGATCGAACGGCTCTGCAACCTCGGCGCGCTGCCGCCCTTCGGCTTCACCGTCGCCTGCTTCCCACTGAAGATCAAAGGCGCCAGCGCCGCGCCGTGTCGCGCGGTGGCGATTGTGCCAGAGTAGTTGCTGCTCAGTCGGCGCTCTTCTCTGGCGCGGTGAGCGCAGGTGCAGGCGCGTCGCTGGCCGGTTTGGGGCGACCGCCGTGTGAGCGGTAGGTTTCGGGGGCGAGTAGCCCGAAGAGCGTGGACGTGGTGACGAGCAAGACGGCGGTGAAGGCGAGCGCGGTGTTGGCTCCGGCGGCGTCGGCGATTGCGCCGAGCAGGAGCGGGCCGACGACGTAGCCGGCGTCGGCCAGCATCCGGTAGGTGCTCATGGCGGCGGCGTTCATGCCGGGCGGCGCGGAGTCGGCGGCGTAGGCGCCCGGCGCGTCGCTGGCGATGCCCGCCGCGAGGCTCCAGACGGCGCAGGCGCCGATGAACCAGAGATAGGATGGGGCGAGCGAGAACAAGACGAGCGACGCGCCGGTCAGCAGGGTCGCGGGCACGATGACCGCCTTACGGCCGAAGCGGTCTACCAGCACGCCCGACGGATAGGCCAGCGCCAGGCCGACGACGCTGATCAAGCCGAGGCCGAGGCCGATCTGGTCGGGGCCGAGGTCGAGCCGGTCGCGTCCGAGGACGGGAATTACATTGAAGAGCGCGCCGGTGCGTGCGAAGAACGTGCTGAAACTGACGATGCTGATCAGGGCGAAGCCGCGCCGGCTGAGGAGCAGGCGCAGCTGCTGGCCGAACGAGAGCGCGGGCGGCGGCGCACTGATTGCCGCGCCGGCGACCCCGCCGCGCCAACCCTTTGTCTCCGGCACGCGAAACCAGCCAAGCGCGGCGGCGGCCAGGCCGAGCACGGTGAAGGCGTAGAAGGGCGCGGCCAGGTTGAATCGTTCGGCCAGCACGCCACCGGGGTAAGGGCCGATGCCGACCGCAAAGGCGAAGACGCCGGAGTAAATCGCCATGATCCGGCCGCGCCGCGCGGGTGTGCTGATGTCGGCCAGCACGATTTGCGCGGCGGTCAGCGTCAGCGCCGCGCCCGCGCCCGCGATAAAGCGCGCGCCGAGGAAGGGCAGATACGTGGGCGCGACCGCGCAGAGAAAATTGCCGAGCGCGGCGGCGAGACCACCGAGCGCCAGCGTCGCGCGCCGGCCGAAGCGGTCGGCCAGCTTGCCGGCGGGCACGTTGATCAGGAAGCGCGCCAGCCCGTAGATGCCGATCGTCAGGCCGATCGCCGATTGCGAGACGCCGTAACTCTGCGCGTAGAGCGGCACGACCGGCACGATGCTGCCGAAGCCGAGCTGGTTGACCGTGATCAGCGCGCAAATCCAGATCAAGACCCGGTTGCGCTCGTACCACGTACCTTCTGCCATGCCCCGCCGCCTCCCCGCGTGTCGTTGACATGCCGGACATTGTAGCGTACAGGCGCTGGGGGGACGATTTTCACCACAGAGCACACAGAGAGCACAGAGAACGAACCAGAGAAGGTTTCTATTGTTTTCTCTCCGTCCCTCTCGGCGCTCTCAGCGATCTCTGCGGTAAAATCCGTTCCCTGCGTCCCTCTCTGTGTCCTCTGTGTTCTCTGTGGTAATGCCGGTTCCTTGCGCTTGACGGCGCGGCGTGGGATCGGCACAATCCGGCGCGAGGAGGAAGCAGGCCATGGCTGTGACAATCACCGAGGTTGTCGCGCGCGATATTCGCTTTCCAACGTCGCGCGCGCTCGATGGCTCCGACGCGATGAATCCCAACCCCGATTATTCGGCGGCGTACGTCATCCTCCGCACCGACCATCCGGACGGGTTGGCGGGACACGGGCTGACCTTTACAATCGGGCGTGGCAACGAGGTCTGCGTGGCGGCGATCCGGGCGCTGGCGCCGCTGGTGCTGGGCCAGACGCTCGAATCATTCACGGCCGACATGGGCGCGTTCTGGCGGCGGATGGTCGGCGATAGCCAGTTGCGCTGGATCGGGCCGGAGAAGGGCGCGATTCACCTGGCGACGGCGGCGATCGTCAACGCGGTGTGGGATCTCTGGGGCAAAGTCGCGGGCAAACCAGTCTGGCGGCTGCTGGCCGACATGACGCCGGAAGAGGTCGTGCGCTGCGTTGACTTCCGGTTCATCACCGACGCGCTGACGCCGGACGAGGCGCTGGCGATTCTGCGGCGCAATGCGCCCGCGAAGGCCGCGCGCGAGGCGGAGCTGCGGCGTGAGGGCTTCCCGGCGTACACGACTTCGGCCGGCTGGCTCGGCTACGACGACGAAAAGATGCGCCGCCTCTGCCGCGAGGCGCTGGCGCAGGGCTGGTCGCATTTCAAGTTGAAAGTCGGCGCGGACCTGGCGGACGACGTTCGCCGGCTGACGCTGGTGCGCGAGGAGATTGGGCCGGACCGGCCGTTAATGGTGGACGCGAACCAGGTCTGGGACGTGCCACAGGCGATCACCTGGATGCGCGAACTGGCGCGCTTCAACCCGCTGTGGATCGAGGAGCCGACCAGCCCCGACGACATTCTCGGCCACGCGGCGATCGCGCGGGCGGTCGCGCCGATCGGCGTGGCGACCGGCGAGCACTGCCAGAACCGCGTCATCTTCAAGCAGCTCTTCCAGGCCAACGCGATTTCGTTCTGCCAGATTGACGCCTGCCGGCTCGGCGGCGTGAACGAAGTGCTGGCGGTGCTACTGATGGCGGCGAAGTTCGGCGTGCCGGTCTGCCCGCACGCGGGCGGCGTGGGCCTCTGCGAGATCGTGCAGCATCTCTCGATCTTCGATTACCTCGGTGTCGGCGCGTCGCTCGACGGCCGGGTTCTCGAATACGTGGATCACTTGCACGAGCATTTCGTCAACCCGGTCGTCATGCGGAACGGGCGCTATTTGCCGCCAACTGCGCCGGGCTTCAGCACCGCAATGTACCCCGCCTCGCTCGACCGCTACGAGTACCCGAACGGCGCTGGATGGCAGCCATAGACTGTCCCACCCTGTCCGTAGCAGCTACGGACAGGGTGGGACACTATGATGACAGGTAGCGAACGTTTAGGTGCCGAGCGAGTTGCCGACGTTGGAGAAGAGGTTGGAGATCTTGCCTTGCAGGAAGATCATGGCGACGATGACGACGACGGCGATGAAGGCGATGATC
>DASUBC010000407.1:0-5427 GCA_035763465.1 Thermomicrobiales bacterium | reverse complement strand
CCGCGCCGTGCGCGTCAACGCTGGCGATGAAGGGCAGGTCGGCGGCTGTCGCCTCGCGGAGACGAAAGCGCTCCGCGTCATCGGCCCCGAGTTTCGGCAGCGCGGCCTCATCGCCCGCACGCCCGCCGTCGAGTTCGACCGTCATCTCGTAGCCGAACTGCCGGTAATACCAGGGGATGCCGGTGATCGCCTGCGCCAGTTCACCGCGCTCCGCGCTCCACGCATGGAGCACATCGAACTGCCGCCGGATCAGGCCGCGCCGCCGGTAGGCCGGGTCGGTCGCGACCAGTTCTGGCCGGCCGACCTTGAACGGCACGCCGCCATACGACCAGGTCTGCGAGATCAGACAGGTCGTCGCGGCGATCTTGTCCGCAGCGGTGTCTTCCACGACGAGAATATCGTCCGGCCCGGTCGTCGGGTGATTGCCGCGCAGGAGATCGCGCGTCCAGACGGCGATGCTGTCGTTGAAGTCGCTCGGGTTGGGCCAGGCGTGCATTTGCCCATTGAACGTGGCGAGCGCGTCCGCGTCGGTTGGCATTGCCCGGCGCAGCACCAGATTGTCGCCAAGCGCACAAGGCAGTGCGGTTGTTTGCGTCATGACCATGTGCCGGTAGTCCTCCATCTGTCAGGTGACACGCTGCTCCCTCGATCGTGCCACGCGCCACAATGGAAGCGGCCCACCGATCGTACAGTTCGCCGATGTCTTGAGGTACAGGATGGCGGGCGGGTTGCGGGTTACAGGTTTGCAAGTTCCAGGTTCTTGGAGACAAGCGCGAGCGTCCGATAGAGAAACCTGCAACCTGGAACTTGTAACCTGTAACCCGTTTAGCTCGTCAATCTGCAACCTGTAACCCGCGCGCGATTGCCTCCTGACGCAAGGCATGGTCGGCCAGGACGAGCGCGGCCATCGCCTCGACCAGCGGCACGGCGCGCGGCAGCACGCAGGGGTCGTGGCGGCCACGGCCTTTCAGCGTCGTCTCGGCATGGTCGCGGCTGACTGTGCGCTGCTCGTGCATGATCGTCGCGGTCGGCTTGAAGGCGACGCGGAAATAGATCGTCTCGCCGTTGCTGATGCCGCCCTGCACGCCGCCGCTGTTGTTCGTGCGCGTCCGCACGCGGTCGCCCTCCATGTAGAACTCATCGTTGTGTTCCAGCCCCGTCAGGTCGGCGCCTGCGAAGCCCGAGCCAATCTCGAACCCCTTGCTGGCCGGCAGACTGAGCATTCCTTTCGCCAGGTCGGCTTCCAGCCGGTCAAAAACTGGCTCGCCCCACCCCGGCGGGCAGCCGCGCAACGCGCAGGTGACAATGCCGCCGAGCGAGTTGCCCGCCTTGCGCGCCGCGTCAATCGCCGCGATCATCTGCTCGGCTACCGCCAGGTCGGGACAGCGCACCGGCGTCTGCTCGACCTCGGCGCGCGTGACGCACTCGACATTGGCGGCAACACTGATATGCCCAACCTTCGCAACCCAGCCGACGATTTCGACACCGTACCAGTCGTGCAGCAACTTGCGCGCGATCGCCCCGGCCGCCACCCGGCTGGCTGTCTCGCGGGCGCTGGTGCGCCCGCCGCCCCGGTAATCGCGAAAGCCATACTTGGCATCGTAGGTGTAGTCGGCATGGCTGGGCCGATACTTCTCCGCGATCTCGCGATAATCGGCCGAGCGCTGGTCTTCGTTAGGGATGAGCATACTGATCGGCGTGCCGAGCGTGCGTCCCTCGAAGACCCCGCTGAGGATCCGCACGGTGTCCGTTTCCTTGCGCTGCGTCGTCAGCCGGCTCTGTCCCGGCGCCCGGCGGTCGAGATCCGGCTGAATATCGGTCTCGGCCAGCGCCAGCCCCGGCGGGCAGCCGTCCACGACCGCGCCGATCGCCGCGCCGTGCGACTCCCCCCAGGTTGTGACGCGAAAGAGCTGGCCGAATGTGTTGCCCATCGTCCCTCCGGAATGTTGCAGGTTGCAGGTTTGCAAGTTGTAGGTTCTTGGTAGTCCAGGGCGGTGGCGGATTGCTACAATCGTTTGCCAGTCCTAACCTGTAACCTGCGAACCTGCAACCTGCAACTCGTTATCTAGCCACCGCCCATAAATCGTATAGTCACTGCCGTTCGTGCGGCGGAAGCCATAGGTTTCGTAGAGATGCTGGGAGCGAATGTTGTCGGCCTGCGTGCTGAGGCCGACGCGCCGGGCGCCGTGCTCGCTCAGGCGCGCAATCGCGAAGTTCAGCGCCTCCAGACCATAGCCAGTCCCCTGGCGATCGGGAATAACGGCGATGCGGTCGAGATGTCCCCAGCCGCGATAGGAGGTAATGCCGATATAGGCGGCCGGGGTGCCGTCTTGCTCATAGCCGATGTAGATTTCCACACCGTAGAGCGCGGCGTACGCGGCGAACTCGGCCGCGCTATTCCACCAGAGCCAGGGGAAGGCGGCATGGTCTACCCGGAGCAAATCGTCCTGATTGGTGGCGCTAAGTGGCACGAAGCGCAGATGGCGCGGCTGCGGTGCCACGCGGGGCAGCCGGGGCAGCTCGTAGATAATGATGTGCTGGAGTAAGGCGAACCCGATCCGGCTGTAGAAACTATCGCGCCGGATTTCGTACTGGTCGAGCATCACCACCAATGGCAGCGCCCGCCGCCGGCACTCCGCGACCAGCGCCTCAACCAGCTCTTCGTCGCGAATGCGCGCGGTCAACTCCTGGATGACCACGATTTCGGTGCGGTGGCGCCATGGCCCGCCGACCAGATATTCGTTGAGCGACGGAATCCACCAGGAGAGACCGGGATGTTCGAGCAGGTGTTGCTCCAGATCGCGCGTCGTATAGTTGCTGCTCCAGCTGAGCGACAGCCGCGCGAGATCGCGCGGCTCCAGCCGCGCGGGCGCTTCGTTGAGCGGGTCTTGTGGCGCGCGACCGAAGCCGCGAATCGGGTTCATCGTGTCATACCCAGGTGGCGCGAACGATTCTGTCTCGCCATGTCTCCGCCGGCATACTGGCGCGGCCGTATCCCCCAATGGTAACAGCCGAAGCGCGCGGCGTCAGCAGCAGGCCAGCGCGCGGGCTGCCGGTCAGCAGTATACCTGTGTTGAAGGAGAGTCGGTGGCGTGGAAGCGGGGCGGTTTGAGAGGGCCGGGCGACTGAAGTCGCGGCTGAAGGCAGCGGCCACGAAGTCCGGCCTACGCCGGACTAGGAGAACGACGGGCTGGGCGGCAACTGCCATGATTGATGGCGTCCTAGCCCGCGCAGGCGAGCTTCGTGGCCCCGCAGAACCTTCAGCCGCGACTTCAGTCGCCCGGCTCCCCACAATGGCTTGCTATACTGCGCGTAGCCGTTTCTGTGCTGGCCTGGCGGAAGGTGGAGGAGATGGCCTGGCTGGCGGTGCATCCATCACGGTTGGATGAAGTCGAACTCGACTTGCACGGCTACCGCTATGCCAGTGCCGAGCGGGTGGCGCGCGCCAAGATTCTGGAAGCCTATGCGAACGGTTTTCGCGCGCTACGGATCAATCACGGCCGCTCGACCAGCGGGTATGACGCCTACGCCCCGAATGAGGGCACGCTCAAGGCCGCGATCGTTGCGCTCTGCCGCGAGCGGGCGATTGCCCGCCTGCTTGAGCAAGACCCCTTTATCGGCGATGCCACAACGCAACTCTTCTTCCGTCCAAACCGGCGCCCCACTGTGCCTGTGCGCTGGTCAAGTCTGCCGCGCCCAGAATACGCCGTCAATCGGGCGGCGCCGAGCGGCGCGGCCGGGCCGGGCGAGGCACCGCTATTCGCGCCACCGCCGAAATAACGGAGTTGCAAGTTGCAGGTTGGCAGGTTCCAGGTTCTCGGCAGGTCAAGGCAGTGGCGGATGACTACAGGCGTACGCCAGCCCCAACCTGCAACTTGCAACCTGTAACCTGCAATTCGTCACGCAGGCCGGCAGACTTTGCAGGGGCGGTAGCCGGCAGCCTGCGCTTCGGCGTCGGAATGGAAGGTGACACGATGCTGGGCGGTGGCACGCCGGGCGTAGCGGCAGGTTGGGTAGCAATAGATATGGGTGGTGTCGCTGCCGTAGTAGCGAATGCCTGCGCTGGCCAGGGTATCGAGGTCGTCGGGCGCTAGCCCTTCCGACATCAGTACGGCACGCTTGGCCGCCGGCCCGAAGCCATAATCGCCGACCGCGCCATCACTCCGCACGATCCGGTGGCACGGAATGAGCAGCGGCACCGGGTTATTGTGCAGCGCCGACCCGACGGCGCGCACCGCGCGCGGGCGGCCGATTTCGCGCGCAATCCAGGCGTAGGGGCGCACTTCGCCGCGCGGGATTTCCAGCGCCTTCATCAGCGTTGCCTGCTCGAACTCGGAGAGCTCGCGCAGATCGAACGTGATCTCAGCACGCTCACCGTGCAAGCGGCGAGCGACTGCATCGGCCAGCGCCTGGGGCGGCTTCGTGGTGAAGCGCGACTGGCGGCCAAATTGCCCCAGGAACTCGTCGGCGAAGAGCACCGGTTCATTGCCCAGCGTGACCCTGCCGACGCCGGTGCGATTGTACGCGACGAAGATCGAACCAAGCGGGCTTTCGGTCTGAAAGAACCAGTCCCCGACTACTGCCTGGGCAAAGACGGTGGGCGCGAGGTGTGTGGGCGCCATCGCGCCACTGAGCGCGCGTAACCGGCGGGCGAACTGCCGTGCTTCAAGCAACGGCTCCTGGTCGCGATTGTCCATTAGTCCCCTCCTCATTCTGGGCCAGCCAGCCAGCGCGCAGCAGCGCCACGCCGCGATGCACGTTCCCCTTCACCGTGCCGACTGGCTGACATAAGACCTCCGCCACTTCGGCATACGACATCCCCTCGACATGCCGGAGAATCACGGCGGCGCGATAACGCGCCGGCAGCGTCGCCAGAAGTGTCGCCAGCGCGGCGCCTTGCTCGGCTTGCTCCGCGAGCGGTTCGGGGCGGGTGCGCTCCTCGTCTTCCGGCTCCGGCGCGGCGTCGCGCCGGGTCTCGTCGCCATCCTGCACCTGAAACGACACCAGGCGCAGCCGTTTGCCGCGCGCGTGGTTGCGACAGAGGTTGAGCGCGATCTGGTAGAGCCAGGGGCGTAGCGCCAGCGTCATGATTCGCTCCGGCGCGTAACCACGCAGCGCGCGGTACGCGCGGATAAAGGCATCCTGCACAATCTCTTCCGCGTCGCGCGCATCGCCGGCCATCCGCAGCGTAAAGCCGAAGAGGCGATGCTGATACTGACACACCACCTGCTCGAAGCCATTGTCGAGGTCGCCGACCAACCACTCGATCAGCTGATCGGGAGCCATGTTCGCCACGCACACCACGCGTCCGCTCCTCCCTCCGGGCAAGCCCTCTCACTGCCCGAAACACTGGTTGCGGCGATCTGGTTGCAAATGCCGGCGACGAGGTCGTGATGCGGTCCTGGAAGCGCCGAAATCACCGCGAGC
>DASUBC010000406.1:0-8142 GCA_035763465.1 Thermomicrobiales bacterium | reverse complement strand
CAGCGACTTGACCCATTGAAAGAGCGCGGCGAAGGCGGGACCAAGTTCACGCGCGACCACCATGGAGAGCGCCAGCCCGGCCACGAAGACGCAGAAGACCGGCCCGACCGCGCTACGCGGCAGCCGGCGGCGTGGGTTCGTCGCGCGATAGAGCAGCCAGGAGAGAAGTGTCAGGCCGAAGAGCGCGTTCGTCAGCGTCAACTCGCCCTTTGCGCCAATATCTTGTACCGGAATGGAGAGGAGCAGCAGGTAGAACCCCCACAGCGGCCGGATGAGCACAATCGTTGCGAGCGCCGCTCCGCCGACCAGCGCCGCGCCAAAGAGCGGCGGCAGCACAATCAACACGGCGGCGAGCGCGACGACCAGCGCGCCAAGGGCGAGTGCCGCCCACGCCGGCTGCCCCGAGCGCCGCAATGGCTGGATTACCATGATCGGAGACGGCCTGAGCGTGCGGGTATCATCGTGGGGCTTACCATCCCTCAACCGGCTCGCTGATTCGACTGGCCTCGGCGCCTGCTCCAGCAGGCGGCACGGTGGCGATCTGGAGCAGGGCGAGGAGCAGCCACCAGCTGAATGCCAGGTCAATCAGAAAGTAGAAGTTATCAATCGTGCCATGCACCAGCGCGGCGACACAGGCCAGCGTCGCGGCGACCAGCAACCGGCGCTCGCCCGTCTCGCCCAGCCGCCAGGAGCGCCCGACGCGCACCGCCAGGCTCACTAGCAGCCACAAAATCCAGGCCAGTCCCATTATACCGAGCCGGACCCAGAAATCGAGTAGGAAATCATGGGGATGTGAGGTGAAGCGTTCGCCCCAGGCGGCGGGGTTGACGTAGCGGGGAGTGTATTGCGTGAGGAACTGGTCGAGGCCGACACCGAAGGCCGGATGGTCGCGAATCATCGCCAGAGTCGAGCGCCAGATGTACTCGCGCAGGCCGAGGCTGCCGCTATTCAGGCGTGTCGCCGCGAGCGCGAGCAGCGCCGCGCCGCCGGCCGCTGCGACGAGCAGCGTCACTCTGGCGAGGCGCCGCCCGGCCGCGATGCCGAGCACGGCGATGGCGACGGCCAGACCGAGGAACGCGCCGCGCGAGAAAGTCAGCGCCAGGCCGATCAGGAGGATGGGCAGGGCGACGTAAAGGGCGCGCTCGCGGCGCGGCGTGGGCGACAGCACCAGCAGAGCCAGGGCGAACGCCGCCGCGCGCACGAGATAGAGCGCCAGGTTGTTCGGGTGCATGTAGACGCTGGTCGCGCGACGCACGCCGTCCGCCAGCACGACGTGATAGCCAGTCAGCACCTGGCCGATACCGAGCGCCGCCACGATCGCCGCGCCGGCGATGAACGAAGCGCAGGCGATGAGACGCGGCTCGCGCGGGCGCAGCCAGTACCAGGCCAGGAAGAAGTAGATCAGCGGTTCGACGACGGTCGTGCGGTATTCGCGCAGGCTTTCGTGGCGGTGGGCCGGGTCCGCGACGGTGATGAGCGAGAAGGTGGCGATTAGGACCAGGGCGGTTGCCTGCAACCCGAACGGTTGCAGCAGCGCCTGTTTCGCCCCATCTACGAAGTCGAGCCAGGCCGCCGAGCCGAGGCCGGAACGCGCCTGCCGCTGCCAGCGCATGACGACCCAGAGCAGCGTCGTCGCGAGCGCCACGAGTAGCAGCAGTTCGACGACAGGGAAGGTCGCCACATAGAAGTGTTTCGGCCAGTAGGCGAAGGGCGCGCTGAGCGGTAGCAGCGCGACGGTCAGTCCCGGCAGGGCGAGCGCGGTCACGATGTACGCGACAAGCGCGACGATCGTCAGTGGCGGCCAGGGCGACGCGATCAGGACGAGCACCAGCGCGATCGCCAGCAGCCGGCGCCGGCCGAGGCGCGTGGCCAGTTCAGCAACACTCGCCCGGAGGCTGGTCAGGCCCGCCGCCAGGTTGACGCGCGGCATCCTGGATGCTGTACGCCGGGCGGTGCGCGAACTACTCACGAGTATTCCACCATGCTGGATAGGGTCGCACGGGCCGGGGTTCGGGTGGCCGCAGCCAGCCGAGCGCCAGCAGCGCGGCGCGACCGAGTAAGAAGAGGCCAAAGAACAGTCCGAGCCAGCCAGCCGCGAAGAGCACCGGCGCGACCCACGGGAACGGCATCCGCCGGCCGATCGCGACCTGTTCGATCGCCACCTCGCCAGTATCGGAAGAGCGTAATTCAAGCAGGTGGTCGCCGTCGAGTAGGCCGGCGGCCAGCGGTAACTGATCGTCCACCACCTGGCTATTACGGAGCGAGATGTAGGTGCCGTGCGCATCGGCCGGTAGGCCGCGCACTGACTTGCCGTCAATCGTCACGTAGAGCCGGCCGCGATTCGGGCCGGTGCGCGCGTGCAGTGTGACATCGGTGCCGTGAAACGCCAGGCGCACCGACGCGCCCGGCGCGGTCGCGACCCGGTAGTTGTGGCCGGCGAGCTGCTGATCGCGCCAGGGTCCCTGCCAGTCCAGCCGCGCGTCGTAGATGGTGACGAGGCCGCTATTAGCGATCGCCTGGCTGGCTGACCAGTTCTTCAGCGCGAGATAAGCCGGGCGCGGCGCGAAATCGTAGTCCACGACTTCGAAATAGCGGGCCGGGTCAGCGGCATTTTGCTGCGGTGGCTCGACCCAGCGGAAGCCCCAGACAAAGACCGCGCCTACCCAGGGCCATTCGCGCTGGATGCGGTCCAGCCCCTCAATCATGTACTGCGCCTGGGTATTCTCGTCCACCGAGGCGCCCCAGGTGCTCGGGTTGCCGCTCCAGTCCGGCGGCAAACTTATCCAGCCATATTCCGAGATCCAGATGGGCTTGGCCGCGTCGCCGTTCCGCACCATGATGTCGCGCGCCAGTTGCAGGCGCGAGAAGTTCGTCCGGTCGGGGCTGACGCGGCGGTCTTCCGGCGAATGGCCCAGTCCATAGTCCATGACCGAGAGGATGTCGAAGTATGGCTGCGCGCCGGCGTCGTATAACCCCTGGATGAAGGCGAGTTCGTTGAGGTTATTGCGCTCTTTGCCGTCCTCGGTGGTCTGCGCAAGGCCCGCCGTGACGATTAGCGCGGCCGGATTGACTGCTTTCACGCGCTTGTAGGTGTACTGAAGCAGCAGCCCGTACTGTTGCGGACTGATCGGCTTGCCGCCCCACTCGCCATCCAGGTTCGGCTCGTTCCAGACCTGGAAGTACGAAATCTTCCCGCGATAGCGGTCGGCCAGCACGCCGACGAAGTTGGCATAGTTATTGAAGTCTTGCGGCGGTCCCTTGTCGTAGTGAGCGAAATCGTCGGTCGGCGGTCGCGCCCAGCGCGGGATGGTGTCCACGCGGGCGAGAATGCCGATGCCGGCGTCGTGCAGTGCGTTGACCAGGCGGTCATACTTCGCCCAGGTATCCTGCCCATTCTTGGGGTCACGATAGACGCCGGCGGCCGGTTCGATTTCGGCCCACGGAAAACTCTGGCGCACGAAGGTGACGTGCGCGTCCTTCAGCATTCGGATGCTGGTCGTGATATTGTCGGGATTCGCTTCCTTCTCTAGAAAAACATTCATCCCGAGCAATAGTCCACCATTAGTCGTGGGCGGTGTGCCGTAGACAATGCCGCGATTGAGGAAGCCGTCCAACCCTACCGTAGTGACGAGCAGGCAGCAGGAGAGCACGATCGCGATCACCGGCCAGGCGAAGTGCCGCCACGAGCGCCAGTACCGGCGGGTGGATTGCGCCGCGCCGGCACGGGCCGCGATTTCCGGTGCGGTCGCCAGCGACAACGGCGCGAGCGTCGGCAGCCGTTCGGTGAAGCGGTCCCGCCAGCGGGCGGTGAGGCTACGCATGGGCCTGCTCATCGTGCCGCCGGCGCAGGCGGGTGACGGCGCGGAAGAGGGGGATGACCGCGCCGACCGCCAGCAGGCCGGCGAGGACCGAGATCATCAGGAAGAGCGTTGACGAGCGTGCGTAGTCAACTTCCAACGCGGTGATGACAATCGCGCCCAGGCTGCTCGTGCTATCGGGACCGGGCAGCACGGTTAGCGTCAGGCTGTGCTCGCGTGGCCCACCGAGCGGATCGAGTCCGGCGACGACGGTCATGGCGACGGCTTCCTGATTGGCCGCGTGGAAGTCCAGATAGCGCCGGCCTTTGTCGTCGCGGGGGAGGCTGTTCAGCGCGGACGTCGAGCCATCAAGCGTCACGCCGAGTCGCCCGCCCTGTGGGCCGCGTTCGCCTTCCAGCACGACCTGATTGCCTTTGAAGTGAATCGTGAGGGTATCGTTTGGATGGTCACTCGATAGGGCGCGCTGGCCGGTGAGCGGTTCGCGAATCGTGCTCCAGCGCCCGCGATTGCTAATGGCCGGCGAGAGCGGGCCATAGCGGCCGGGCGCGGCGAGGCGCTGGGCCTCGGTCGCCTTCTGCACATCGCGGTAGAGCAGGGTCGTCGTGAACTCCGGGTCCACCATGCGGAAGTAATACTCGCCCGTCGTCGCCGGAATATCGCCCACCTGGCGGAAGTACCAGATATTGATGACGCCAACCCAGGGCCAATGCTGGCGCATGTAGCGGATACCTTCAACCGTGTAGGTGGCCTGTTGCTCCGCCGTGACGCGTGACCAGGGGTCGCTATCGGTAGAGATATTGGGGGGCGAGGCGTTCCAGCCGTACTCATTGAGCCAGATTGGTTTCAACCCATCGCCGTTCCGCTCCATCACCTGTCGCAGCAGTTCGACCCGGCGCAAGTTCAGTTTGGTCGGGTCGGGTGGCGCGTCCGGCGGCTGGTCGAAGCCGTAGCCATTCGCCATGACAATATCGCAGTTGCTCGCCAGGCCCGCGTTATACATTTGCTGCATGAAGACGAGCTCGTTCAGGCCCCGGTCGCCGGTCTCCAGCGTCTGGGCCAGTGGCGCGCTGAGGATGACGATGTTCGGGTCAACTTCCTTCGCGCGGACATACGCGCGGTGGAGCAAGTCTACGTAGGCGGCGGCGTCAATCTTGTTGCCGCCCCACTCCACTTTCAGGTTCGGCTCGTTCCAAATTTGCAGGTATTGCACCCGGCCTTTGTAATGGGCGACGAAGGCGGCGACGAAATCGGCGAAATCGTCGGGGTTCGTCGGTGGTGTCTGCGGCGTCGTGTTTGGGCCGCGCGCCCAGTCGGGTGTGTTGTCGAGACGCGCGATGACACGGATACCGTACTGCTCCGCCAGGGCAACAATGCGGTCGTACTTGTCCCAGCTATTCTGGTTGTACTTATCGTCCCAGTAGCGGCCAGGCTTCGGCTCGATCTCCGACCAGGGGAACTGCTGCTTCATCCAGCCGATGCCCGCGTCGGACATCATAGCGACGGTCTTTTCGCGCTTCCAGTCTTCTACCTCTTTTGAGAGGAAGGTATTCGCGCCATAGGGGTTGACGTCGGTGTAGGGGTAGGGCGCGGCGCCGGCTGCGGCGCTGGGGCTACTGCTGCCGCGGCTGAGTGGGCCGAAGATGACCAGATTGAGCAGTTGCAGCAGCGCGGCGACACAGAGCGCCACCCGATAGGTCCGGCCGGTTCGTCTGGGACGCGCCGAACGTGGGCGGTTATCGCCTTGCACCTGCACCGAATCTCCGTTGCTAGCCGTGGCGCGGTCGCGGCGCGCCGACCTCTCGTGGCGGGAGCAACGGCAATTCTCCCCACTTGCCATTGCCACGCGGCATTATACCACGCTAGTACGGAAGGCAAGTCGGGCAGGCGGGCAGGCGGACAGTCGGGCAGTGCGTTCAGGTCAGCACCGTGCCTGGCAGATGACTCTGTGCTTGACCAGCGCGCTTCCCGACTGCCCGCCTGCCCGACTCGTCTCTCCCTACGCGCGAGACCCTACTTCGTCTATACTGTACAAACGGTGGGAATGCGCCGGAGCGAGACTTGCAGGAGTGCTTCGCGGCGCCTGCACCGCTAGCGGTTGGCTGCTTTGCGCGTCGTCGCGACGCGATATGAAAGGATACCGTGCACGTTTCTGCTACACCCACTGCGCCACTCGCCTCCGGAACTATCAGCGATTACCTTGAGCAACTGGCCTCCTCGGCCTCCGCGCCGGGCGGCGGCAGCGTGGCAGCATTGACCGCCGCGCAGAGCGCCGCTCTACTAGGGATGGTCGTCCGTCTGACCGTGGGCAAGCCGCGCTTTGCCCAGCACGAGACGGAATTGCGCGCGATCCTAGTGGAAGCCGACCAGCTGCGCGCCGGTTGCACCGCCGCGATTGACCATGACGCCAGCGCCTTACGCGCGTTGATCGCGGCGTACAAATTGCCCCGGCGCACGGCCGAGGAACAGGAGACGCGTGGGCGGGCGTTGCAAGCCCGGTTGCACGACGCGACCGAAGCGCCGCTATCGGTGCTGCGTGCTGCCGTTGCGCTCTTGCCGCTCTGCCAGCGGTTATTGCCGATCGGCAATCCCACCACGGTCAGTGATATTGGCGTTGCTGCGTCCTGCGCGGGTGCGGCGTATCGCAGCGCGGAATTGAACGTACTCATCAATCTAGGTCAACTTGCTGACGCGGCCTATGTCGCGGCGGTGCGACAGGAACTCGCGGCGCTCGGGGAGCGATTGGAAGCGACGGTAGACGAGGTGTTGCGCCAGGTGCGCGAACGACTGTAAGCGGAAGAGTGATGACGACACTGGAAGCGACAAGTCAAGCAGGCACGATGGCGACTATTCTCGATGGTCGCGCGGTGGCGGAACAACTGCGCGCGGAGCTGCGCGCCGAATGTGAGGCGTTGACGGTCGCGCTCGGCGCCAGTCCTGTGCTGGCTGTCGTCACCGTGGGCGACGACCCGGCGTCTCGCTCCTACCTGAATAGTATCAAGCGCACCTGTGGGCGCATCGGCATCGAATGCCGGCCCATCGCGCTGGCCGGCACGATTACGGAAGCGGCGCTCTGCGCGGCGATTGTTGCGCTCAATCGCGACCCCACTGTCAATGGTGTGCTGGTGACGCTGCCCCTGCCGACGCATCTTTCGGCCGCAGCAGTTGCGGAAACGCTCGCGCCGGAAAAAGACATTGACGGCATCACGCCGGCCAATGCCGGGCGGCTGGCGCTCGGGATGCCCGCGTTCGCGCCGAACACCCCGGCGGGCGGCATGGAGATGCTGCACCGCTACAACATCCCGATCGCCGGCAGGCACGCGGTCGTGGTCGGGCGCAGCGGGGTGGTCGGCAAGCCAATGGCCTACCTGCTGCTGCAAGAGGATGCCACGGTGACCATCTGCCACCGGCGCACGCCAGACCTCGCGGCGGTCGTGCGTCGCGCCGACATCGTCGTCACTGGCGCTGGCCGCGCCCATCTTATTGATGGTTCGATGCTGCAACCGGGCGCGGTCGTGGTGGATTTTGGCATTAACTTTCCTGACTGGTCAGATGGCAAGATGGTGGGCGATGTGGACTTTGCCTCCGCCGTGCCGGTCGCCAGCGCGATCACGCCGGTGCCCGGCGGTACCGGGCCGGTCACGAACATGATGCTGATGCGAAACACGCTTGTCGCGGCCCGCGCGCTGGTCGAGGGCCACTCGCCGCTGCATGTCTGGTGATGGTTCCACGCGCCGCCTAGCCGGGCTGACGCCGCTTGATAACCGAGTGCGGGAAGCCATCGCCGCGTATCTGGAGGCGGTTGACGCAGCTGCGTCCGGTCTTATCGAGGGCTTCTACCTGGTCGGTTCTATCGCCCTGGCCGATTTTCGTCCCCACGAGAGCGACATAGATTTTGTGGCGGTGACGGCAGCGCGGCTCGGCGCGGCGGTTTGCGACGCGCTCAGCAAGGTTCACGCCGATCTTCAGGCGCACTATCGCCGCCCGGCAGTCGAGGGCGTGTATGTGGCGTGGGCCGATTTGCGCCAGGATTCCGCCCTGGCCGCGCCCGCGCCTTCCTGGCACGCGGGGCGGTTCCAGACGGATGCGTTCGCGCTCGACCCGATCACCTGGCACACGCTGGCGCGTCATGGCGTCGCTGTGCGTGGCCCCGCCCCGGCCGCTCTCAATGTTCACATGGACCCGACCGGCCTGGCCGCGTGGACGTTGCACAACCTCGACGTCTACTGGCGTCCCTGGCACGACCGGAGCGCCCGGCTGTTCTCCGGGGCCGGGCTGGCGGCGCTGGGCGCCTGGGCGTCGGCCTGGGGCGTGCTCGGCGTGACCC
>DASUBC010000405.1:0-3313 GCA_035763465.1 Thermomicrobiales bacterium | reverse complement strand
GCCGGAGCGCATCGTCGTCTCGCCCGGTCCCTGCACGCCGCACGAGGCGGGCATCTCGGTGGACCTTATCCGCCACGTCGCCGGGCGGGTGCCGGTGCTCGGCGTCTGCCTGGGCCACCAGGCGCTCGGCGCGGCCTTCGGGGCGCGCATCGTCCGCGCGCCCACGCTGATGCACGGTAAACTCTCGGCCATCCTGCACGACGAGCGCGGCGTCTTCGCCGGACTGCCGCAGGGCTTCATGGCGACGCGCTACCACTCGCTCATCGTGGATCGCGACACCCTGCCCGACTGCTTTGAAGTCAGCGCCGAGACCGCCGACGGTCTCATCATGGGCCTGCGCCACCGTGATTACCCGCTGGAGGGTGTGCAGTTCCACCCCGAAGCCATCCTGACCGAGCACGGCCACGCGCTGCTGACGAACTTTCTCGCAATTGGCGGTGGGTTACAGGTTGGCAGGTTGCAGGTTGCTGGCGCGGCTGGCGGTTGAAACCGCGCCTGAATGGCGCGCTGCGGCGCGCCACGAAGTCCCCCTCCGGGGACTATGGAATGTGCTAACGTTGCCGGTTTACCACCAACGTCATAGTGAGAGAGTCCGCGCAGGCGGACTTCGTGGCCCCGCAGGGGCCTTCAGGCGCGACTTCAGTCGCCAGCCTACTCGCAGACACAAGGAGAGCAGCCGTGATTCGCGATGCGCTGAGCAAAATCATCGAAGGTGACACCCTGAGCCGCGACGAGGCCCGCGCGGTGATGGAACAGCTGATGACCGGGCAGGCGACCGGCGCGCAGTTCGGCGCGCTCGTCACCGCGCTGCGGATGCGCGGCGAGACCGACGAGGAGATCGCCGGCTTCGCCGAAGTGATGCGCGACAAGGCGCTGCGCGTGCCGCTACCGGACGACTACCAGATCGTGGACTGCGTCGGCACGGGCGGCGACAAGAGCAATTCCTTCAATATCTCCACAGCGGCGGCCATCACTGCGGCGGCGGCGGGCGCGCGGATGGCGAAGCACGGCAACCGCGCGGCCAGCAGTAAGTGCGGCAGCGCCGACGTGCTGGAAGGGCTGGGCGTGAAGATTGAACTGACACCAGAACAGGTCGCGCGCTGCATTCAGGAGGTCGGCATCGGCTTCATGTACGCGTCATCCTTCCACCCCGCCATGCGCTACGCCGGCCCGCCGCGCAAGGAGATCGGCATCCGCACTGTCTTCAACCTGCTCGGCCCACTCACCAACCCGGCGCACGCGCAGGCGCAACTGGTCGGCGTGCCGGAACGGGCGCTGGTGGAGCGCCTGGGCCGCTCCATCGCCATGATGGGCACGCGGCACGCCATCCTGGTGCATGGCCTGGAAGGGCTGGACGAGGTCTCTATCAGCGGTCCCACGCTCGTCTGCGAGGTGCGCGGCGGCGCCAATTCCAGCATTGAGACCTATGAGGTCACGCCCGCGCAGTTCGGCCTGCCGGTGGGCGACCCCGCCGAAATTATCGGCGGCGACGTGGCGCAAAACGTAGAGATCATTCGGGAAATCTTCGCGGGCGGCAACGGCGCGCGGCAGGGAGTCGTGCTGCTCAACGCGGCGGCGGTCCTCTACGTCGCTGGCATCGCGCCGACCTGGGGCGACGGCATCGCCCTCGCGCGCCAGGCGCTCGAATCGGGTGCGGCGCAGCGCAAACTGGAGGAACTGGTCGCGCTGACGCAGAGTTTCGGCGCAGTCGAAGCGGCGGCGGTATGAGGCGGCGCGGTGGCCTGGCGGGCGGTGGCCCCCGAGTGATGCGTGGCAGTGGCCGGTAGGAGGTGGCCCCGGATTGAAATCCGGGCCTGGACACTCCGATGGAGTGACGAAGTCCGTTGCGCGGACTGGCCGCCGGAGGGGCTGGCGGCGCCACACACGCCGGTAGACCACAGTCCGCGCAGCGGACTTCGTCACACGGAGTGTGCCCAGCCCGCCAGGCCACCGCGCCTACTGACCTTCGACCTTCGACCCGAACTATGAGGAGTTCACCAACCCATGACCGCTAACACGTCGGCAGTCGCTCCCGCGACCTTTCTGGAACGCATCGTTGCCCACAAGCGCGACGAAGTGGCCGCGCGCCGGGCCAGCCGGCCCTTCGCGGCGGTGGAGGCAGATGCCCGCGCCCAGGCGCCCGCGCTCGACTTCACGGGCGCGCTCGCCGCGCCGGGGATGCGGCTTATCGCGGAGGTCAAGGGCGCGTCGCCGTCGAAGGGCGTGCTCATTGAGCCGTTCGCGCCGGCCAGCATCGCCGCCGACTACCTGGCGGCAGGCGCGGACTGCCTCTCGGTCCTCACCGACGAGCGTTTCTTTCGCGGCAGCCTCGACCACCTCCGCGCCGTGAAGGAACTCTCTGTCGCGAGCGAGCGCCCGCGCCCGGTACTGCGGAAAGACTTCGTGTTGGACGTCTACCAGGTAGCCGAGGCCCGCGCAGCGGGCGCGGACGCGGCGCTGCTCATCGTGGCGATGCTTGACGATGCGGCGCTGCGCGACCTGCACGCCGCCGTGCGCGGCTGGGGCATGGCCGCGCTGGTGGAAGTGCATAACGCGCCCGAGGCCGAGCGCGCGGTCGCGGCCGGCGCGACCCTTATCGGCATCAACAACCGCGACCTGCACACCTTCACGGTGGACCTGGCGACGACAGAGCGCCTCGCGGCACAACTGCCCGCCGGCACGACCGTCGTCGGCGAGAGTGGCATTGCTACCGCCGCCGATGTCGCGCGCCTCGAAGCCGCCGGCGTGGATGCCATCCTCGTCGGGGAGTCGCTGGTGAAAGCGCCCGACCGCCGCGCGGCCATCCGTGCGCTGTTCGCGCCGGCCGGGCAAGCGAGCGCATCATGACAAACGACCTGCGACCTGCGGACCTGCGACCTGCGACCCTCATCAAAATCTGCGGCGTCCGCACGTGGGAGCACGCACTGGTGGCGGCGGAGGCGGGCGCGGACCTCGTCGGCCTCAACTTCTACCCCTCGAGCCATCGCTACGTCAGCGTGGCCGAGGCGGCGGCGGTCGTGCGGGCGTTGCGCGACCACGGACACGCGACTGCTGCCGTCGGCCTCTTCGTCAACGAAACGCCCGCGCGCATCAATAGCATCGCGGCGGAAGTGGGACTGGACATCGTGCAGTTGCACGGCGACGAGCAGCCGGGCGACCTGTGCGCCATCACGCTGCCCGTGCTGCGCGCCATTCGCCTTACGCCGGACACAAGCCTGCCGCGCGTGCGCGAGCGCATCAGCGCCAGCGTCGTGATGGCGCAGGGGCGGCCGGACGGCCCGCTCGGCCAGCCGCTCACGCCGCTCCTCGACGC
>DASUBC010000404.1:0-6510 GCA_035763465.1 Thermomicrobiales bacterium | reverse complement strand
TCGCCAGGCGGCTTTGACTGCTCCGGCTTCACCATGTATGTGGTGCAGAAGGCGCTCGGCATCAACATTACCCACGACCTCAGCGTCCAGATCGGCATGGGGTCGTCAGTGAACGCGAAGAACCTGCAACCCGGCGATCTGGTCTTCTACCAGAACACCTATGAACCTGGTCTCTCGCACGTTGGGATTTACATCGGTGGCGGCCAGATGATTCACGCGGGAAGCGAGAATACCGGCGTGGTCATTAGCGACATGTGGAATAGTTACTGGTCGCCGAAATACCTGGGCGCGCGGCGGCTCTAAACTAACCGGCGGATCGCAAAGGGCGGGGCTGTTTTGGCCCCGCCCTTCGCTATTTACGCGCTGCCCCCTACCGCGCTTATTGCGCGTTGCTCGTCAGCTGCTCGCGCGTTTGCCCCGTGCCGACTTGGATGCGCTTCGGCTTGGCCGCCTCCGCCTTCGGTAGGGTCAGCGTCAACACGCCGTTGGCGAAGGACGCGGTAACCCGGTCTGTCTCAACCGGGAAGGGGAGAGCCAACGAGCGGCTGAACTGGCCGTCATTGATCTCGCGCAGATACCACTGCTGGCCCTCGGCAGGTTCCCAACCATGGCGCTTGGCGGCGATCGTCAGCACACCACGGTCAATATCAACCTGCACATCCTCCTGACTGATACCAGGCAAGAGCGCTTCGACTTTGATTTCATCGGGCGTGCTGTAGGCATTCACCGGGAAGGAGTATCGCGTTGCTCCCGAGCCGGTAAGGTATGACGTCCCTGGACGGATGAAACTCTCTTCCAGCAGCTGATTCATTGCCTCGCGCAGGCTGACCATTTCACTGATGGGATTCCACGTCCGGTTGACCATGGCTACACCTCCTCATGACATCAGCAGACCGTTCCCAATCAACCGACGTCCGCGGGGGAAGCCCCACGCTGACTACAACTGTAGTCTAATACATGTAAAAATAGATGTCAAGATTGCGGACGCGAGAAGCAGCGACAAAATGAGTTGTCTCAGAGTGTATTATTTACCCGTTTATATCAGCAAACCGCATGGTCCAGCGCGGCGCACGCTCTACATTGCCGCCGGTGGCAGGCGACAGGAGCGCCCTTTCGGCAGAACCTGGCGGCCACCGCCATGCCATCGTTCTGCTGGTAACGCGGCGGCAATACTCGGTTGCGACTGAATGAAGGCAAATCAGTAGGAAGGAACGCGGGCGCGGCTCAACGCCAGCCCGTACATCTTTTCCAGGTCGGGCCCAAAGGGACCACTGCCACTGGTGAGGAGGCCGCGCGCTTCTTCAACCGCCGACCACGCCTGGGCGCGGAGGAGCGGATCGTATCCGTAATCGTTCGCCGCTTCCTGAAACTCATCGTCTTCCACCGTGACGTGCGGCCCTGGCGTGACGATCAGCCGCAAGCCCAGCTCAACGATTGCCACGACCGTGCCGTTGAAGACGGGCGGCTGGCAGACGCGGCAGATAGCGCGCTCCAAATCGCCGGTCTCGGAGAGTTCGACCGAGACGGCATAGCGCCGGTCGAGCCAGACCCAGCCGAGTTCATGCCGGCGCAACGCGGTGCTGAATCCCCGGCGGGGATAGATGATTGATGTCAGCGGCGCGGCGTGCCAGATCACCAGCTTGCTGCGCCGGCGCAACAATTCGGCGTCCCAGTAGGCCACCAGCTCGCCATCGTAGGCACGCCGCTCCACCCGCAACGGGATTGTCTTCATCGTCGCTCAACCTTGTCCCCTGTTTAGGCTGGACGGCTGCGCCAGTTGCCCACCACGACCATAGCCACGCCGGCGCTCTGGCAGACCAGGCGGCAGCGCTAGCAAGTCTAGCATACGAGTCGGGCAGTCGGGCGGGCGGGCGGGCAGTGGGTTCTCGTCAGCGCCGCGCCTGGCTGCTGGCTACGGGTCTAACCTAGCGCGCTGCCCGACTGCCCGACTCGCTTCTGCCCGGTCAGTACGAGCGCGCGGCCGTGCCGAGTCGGAACAATCTCCCATCGTAAAGGGATGGCGCTGGGTGGCGGTGGGGGCAAGTGGTCCGGCGTGAGGGGCTGATAGAGTAGCCGGTAGACACGGGCGCGGAGCGCGCGGCCGACGCCATGCGGGTCCAGCTCGCCGCTCAGGACGATGGCGACCGCGCCGTCCGGCCGCAATACCCGCGCGATCTCGTCCCAGGTCGCTGCCTGAAAGACCCAGGCGCTCGGAAAGGTCGCCACGATCGCGCCGAACGCGCCGTCCGCGAAGGGGAGCGCATCCGCGCGCCCGCGCACCAGTGACAGCGTTTGCCCTAACCGGGCGAGTTTGCGCCGCGCCCGCGCGATCATCTGTGACGACGGCTCGACGCCGCATGGCCGCAAGCCCTGCGCTGCCAGCAGCGGCAACAGGTCGCCGGTGCCTGGCCCGATCTCCAACACGGGTCCGCTGTGTAGATAGCGTAACACCACGCGCTGCCAGCGCGCCCACTCCCCCGCGAAGCCGGTTCGGCTGACCCAATCGTAGATCGGCGCCGCCGGACCGTAGAGCAGTTCAAACGCTGCGTTGGCGAGGCGGCTGAGTGGCGTCATCGTTTCAGCGTTCCTGCTGCGATCGTTGATGACGCTCCAGCCTGCCCGTGGTCCGCGACGATTGCCGCGAGCGCACTCCAGAGGTGTGGACGCCGGTCGAGCCGGGTGGGCCGCCCCGCGCGGGTCAGGAAGACATGCTCGGTGTGCCCCTCAGCCAGCAGCGCCGCCGGCTCCGGTTCCTGGCGGGTCACGCGGTAGCCGAAGGCGACGCGCGTGCGCGTCAGCCCGGTCACTGTGGTCGTGATGCGGACGAGATCATCATAGTGGGCGCTGCTCTTATACGTGCATGATGCCTGGACGACCGGCAGCAGGATGCCCTGCTCCTCGAACTCGCGGTACGTGATGCCCTGTGCGCGAATCCAGTCGGTGCGCCCAAGCTCGAACCAGACCAGGTAGTTCGCGTAATACACGACGCCCATTGCATCGGTTTCCGCGTAGCGCACGCGCAGTTCGGTCGTCACTGCGCCGTCAGTTGCTCCCGTTGCCATACCCCCTCATTCACCCGCGCTCGTGCTTCGCACGCAGCGCATCTGACACACCCAGGCATGATAGCAGGAACAGGAAGGAGGTGGGCAGGCGAGCCGTCGGTGGCGGCTCGCCAGCCCACCTCGTCCATAGCCAAACGTCTGGCCCGCGCTGGCTGTCCGGGCGGTATTGGTCTCCCCCATTCGGAGGGTAGCTGGATAGCCCGAACAGACCGGCAAGAATCTGGACCATCCACCGATAGTCCCGCCTGCGTATCTCCGGTAGAGTAGAGCTGGTGACGCAGCAGCTGCTTGGTGCGACGAAGCACACAAGGGACGGAGCACGATCATGAATAGCTACGACGGGCAGGACTGGCAACTGAACCTGGCGGAGCGGATCGAGCAACTTTTTGTAGGTGATGTGCGCGCGGATACCTCGCTCGGCATCGCGGCGCGGCTGAGTGCGGACGAAGACGATGTGCTCTGCGCGCTGGTCTGGCTGGTCATGCAGGGGCGGCTGCGGCTGCTTGAAGAAGGCGCGCTGCTCGTATTCCTGACGCCGGCCTACTCGCGCGAACTCGAACTCGCCGCCTGAGTCGAACGCAGCAGTCGGAACGCGGAATGTTTCGCGTCGCCGGTCGCCCAGACTATGTCGGCGGTCTCAATGTCAACGCGCGGCCGGTGTCCCCCGGCGGCGGCCTTCATGCAAGAGCCGCGCGGCTTCACTAGCCAGTTTTGAGGTTTCGCGCACCTGCTGTGGATCAATGAGCAGCACCGTGCCGTTTGTGCGGTGCAGCAGCACAGCCGGGCGGAACGGCTGACTTGGCAGGGTGCGCGACTCCACCTGTGTAATCTCCTCCCAGCCCAGTTCATGCCGGATTTTGCCGCCTGGTTCGCGTATCGTCACCCCGTCGCTATCCAGCACCACTTCACGCCGCTGGCGAGCCGCGAACCAGGCGCCTAGCGCCAGCAGCGCGATCAGCCCTCCTCCTTTCACCAGGATGCCGAGCACGCTGCCCGCGCCATCGTCCAGGCTGGTGGCCGCAACCACGAGTGTGAGCAGGCCGATTATGCCTGCCAGCACGAGCAGCGTTATCCAGAGGCCATTATGGCCGCGAAAGACCAGCGTGTCGGAAGCCGTCGTTTCGGTCGTCATGCTCATTCTGCGTTCATTCATTGTCCCAGCAGCGCCGCGAGTTGTGGCGCGGCCTCGTCCGGGTTGCCGGGCGGCATACTGAGCAGCGCCTCGTCCAGGCCCAGGCTGCCCCACTCCGCCAGCCGGGCGCGAATCTCGGCTGGCGTGCCGACGAGCGCGGTATCGTCAAGCATCGCATCGCTCACGGCGGCGACGGCCGCCTTTGGTCCCTCCCGCCACCCAGCCTGAATCGCCGCGACCTCCGCCGCGTAGCCGGAGCGCGCTAGCATTTCGGCATAAAACCGGCCCATCCGGCCCACATAGAACGCGATCGGCTCGCGCGCTTGCTGCCGCGCCACCGCGCGCTGCGCTTCGTTGGTGACGACGGCGCTGGTGATATACGCGGCGATCGCCGCACTGCCGGCCGGTCGGCCTGCGCTCGCCGCGCCCTCATCAAGCAGCTGCCGCAGCGCCGGTAGCGCGTGGCTCGGCCAGTAGACCGGCAAGACGCCATCGGCGATCGCGCCGGTCTGGCGAATACTTTTGGGCGTAATCGCCGCGATGTAGATCGGAATGTGCTCGCGCACCGGCGTGACTTGCAGTTTGAAGCCGCGTTCCAGCTGGTAGACCTCACCGTGATAGACCAGCTTCTCGCGGCGCAGGATCAGGTTAACGATCTCGACATACTCGCGCAGGCGGCGCAGTGGCCGGTCGAACGGCACGCCGTGCCAGTGCTCGATCACGTTCGCGCCGGACGAGCCGAGACCGAGGATGAAGCGCCCACCCGACCGCTCGTCGAGCGTCGCCGCTGTGGACGCGATGACCCCTGGCGAGCGCGAGAAGACATTGAAGATGCCCGCGCCGATCTTGATCCGCCGCGTCACCAGCGCCAGTTCAGTCAGGCGGACGACCAGATCGTACCCCCAGGTTTCCCCCAGCCAGACCGAATCGTACCCCAGTTGATCGGCCAGTTTGACTTTCTCGACCGTTTCCGCCCAGCCGCCCGGAAAGTTCGGGTTGTTGGCGAGCACCCCGATCGCCGGCCGGGTCACCGCTGGCTCTGTCTCCATGCCGCGCCTCCTTGACATGCGGACGCTATTCCGGCAGTGTACTGGCCCAGCAGGGCGCTGGCAAACGCTTTGGCGAGTAGAGAGGTTCTCGTCACTGGCACCGCGCCAGGAGACAGCACCGGAACCACTCTCTACTCCCTACTCGGAGTAGGTAACACGATGGCGCAAGAACTGAGCGGGAGCGCACGGCGCGTGCAGGAGGCGCTGGCGGCGCGCGGCTTCGCGATGCAGGTGGTGGAGTTCGCTGCGACGACGCGCACCGCCGCCGACGCGGCAGCGGCGATCGGCTGCCAGGTTGAGCAGATCGCCAAGTCGCTCGTCTTTCGCGGACGCGAGACGGGCCAACCCGTCCTGGTGATCGCCAGCGGCGGCAACCGGGTCAACGAGCGCCGCCTGCGCGAGCTGGCCGGTGAACCGATCGAGAAGCCGGACGCCGACTACGTCCGCGAGCGCACCGGCTTCGCCATCGGCGGCGTGCCGCCCGTCGGCCACCGCGAACCGCTGACCGTCTTCATTGACGAAGACCTGCTGGCGTTCAGCGAAATCTGGGCCGCCGCCGGCACGCCCAACGCCGTCTTCCGTCTCGACCCCGCCGAACTGCCGGCGCTGACCGGCGGGCGCGTCGTGGCGATTCGCGCTGGGTAAGGAACTTTCTGGCGCCTGCCCGCATTGTTCCTGGTAGGGTGTATGTGGGCGTGCGACGAATACAACTGGCCCTGGCAACGATAGCGCTTGGTGTCATCGCCCTGTTTGTCATGTCAGGAGCGGTTGCCCTGGCGCTCAGACAGCGCACAACCCTCGTGTCGCCGCCTGCCGCAATCTCCTCATCAGCGGCGCTTGGGCAACAGATATCCGCCATCCATTCGACAACCATCAAAGACTATGCCGCGCTGGTGCTGGGCGTGGTCGTTGACCAGCAGCTACGCGTCGTCGCGGTCGTGGCTGGCAGCGCCGCCGATCGGGCCGGATTGCAACCAGGCGACATCATCAAGCGGGTGAACGACGCTGCCATCGCGTCAGCCGCAGCAGGCAAGCAGTTGATCCGGCAAGCGCCAGCGGGGCAACAGATCAGGCTTACCGTGGATCGGAACGGCCAAACGCTTGCCGTGCTGGTACAGCTGGCGGTGGTGCCCGGCCAGCCAGGGCAGGCGACACCAACGCCTGTCCCAGGCGGTCTTGATTACTTCTAACAGCGCGGCTTCTGAAAAGACGTTCGACCTTCGACCTTTAGACCTTCGACCCCGTCAAGCCCCGATACCAATCAGCC
>DASUBC010000403.1:0-2254 GCA_035763465.1 Thermomicrobiales bacterium | reverse complement strand
CGGCGGGGCGCGCATCGGGCAGCAGCACGGTGAAGGGGTCGGTGAAGGCGGGCGCGGCGCCGTAGGCGAGGAGCAGGGAGGCGTGATGGGGCGCGATCCAGTAGCGCGCCATGGCTGGATCGGTGAGCGTCAGCGGTTCGCTGGCGGCGATCTGCCGCGCGAACGTAATGCCGACGCTGCCCTGCGAGCCGAGCACATTGACGAAGCGCGCCGCGACCGCGCGCAGCCCGGTGCGCGCGGCGGTCTCGCGCAGGAGCGCCTCGACGATCCGCTTCGTCGCGCCATAGAGACTCGGCGGATTCACGGCTTTGTCGGTCGAAGGATAGACCAGCCGCTCCACACCGGCGCGGGCGGCGGCGTCCACGACGACCTGCCCGCCGCCCAGATTGGCGTCCAGGTATTCGCCCGGCTCCGCTTCCGCCCACGGTACATGCTTATAGGCGGCAAGATGAAAGACCACCTGTGGCCGCGCCGCCGCAAAGATCGCCTCGACGCGCCGCCGCCGCCGCACGTCGGCCAGCCGGAAGGTGGGCGCCAGGTCGCCATGCTCGGCCAGCAGGTGCTCGCGCAATGCAAACAGGCCCGCTTCGTGGCTGTCCACCAACGTCAGCGCCGCCGGTTGGTAGCGCGCAACGCAGCCTGCCAGTTCGCGGCCCAGCGACCCCGCCGCCCCCGTGATCAGGACACGTTTGCCGGCAAAGGCGGCCGTCAACGCATCATTGTCCACCGGCACGGGCGGCCGGTCGAGCAGCGTCTCCCAGTCTATCAGCGCCTCGGGCGCGACGCCGCGCGCGAGCAAGGTACCGTGAATGTCCAAATCTTCCTTATCCAGAGTCGTTGTTGCAGGTTGCAAGTTAGCAGGTTGCAGGTTTCTCTAGCAAGCGTATGCACGCGTCCACTGAATCCTGCAACTTGCAACCTGTAACCTGCAACCCGTTCGTAAACCTGTCAATTTGCAACTCGTCCGAGCGCCGCCGCGATTCGCGCTTGCGCTTCACGCATGTGAATGGCGTGGTCATTATCCGGTTCCAGTGTCTCCGTGACCAGATAGCGTGCGTGCGCCGCTAGGAGCGGCACGGCGGCGTCGAGGTCAAAGCGTCCTTCGCTCCAGGGCAGACCCTCACCGAGCAGTCCGCGCGCGTTCGAGAGATGGCAATTGACGAGCCACGGCGCGACGACCGTGATCCAGTCGGCCAGGGTGTGTACTCGTGCGTCGGGCGCATAAGTCTCCACGACCGGACGAAGATCGGGCGACATCGCGGCCGGGTCGGCGGCGACTGCTTCGAGATGCAAACCGGCGTGCGATGTGTCGAAGGTGATGCCGAGGCCGGGCACGGCCTGGCAGCAAACGATCAGGTCGTCCGGCTCTACGCCGACCGCCGTGAAGACGGCCGTGCCCTCGCGCATCTGGGCCACCGGTGGAATATTCTCAATCGTGGGAGTCAGGCCAGCCGCCTGGCAGAGTTCGACATACCGCCGCAGCAAGGGCAGCGCCCGGTCGAGCCAGGCCGCGCGCCGGTCGCGGGCGATCGCGGCAGGGTCAGCTGTCGGCGCGATCAGGTGAATCACTGCGACGCTCGCACCGAGCGCGGCGCCGCAGCGCGCCAGCCGCGCCAGCACCTCTTCGTCCGCCGCCGCGCCGCGCGTCACGTCGAAGAAATCGCCGTCGAGCGAGCGCAGTGGCCCCTCAACGATGTAGGTGAAATCGGCGGTGGCGGGCGGCGCGGCGGCCATGATCGCGCGCAGCCGGGGCAGCCAGTCGTCCGGCGCGATATCGCGTGCGTCGAGATAGAGTTCCAGCCCGTCCGGGCGTGGCGCGGCGAGCCGGTCGCGTAATTGCGCCGGAGTGGGACGGGCTTTGAGCAGAATCCGGGCGGCGGCCATGTCGCTCACCGCGCCCCCTCAGCGGCCAGTTCCGCGCGCAGCCAGTCCAGATAGCGCGCGACGCCCTCCGGCAGCGCCACCGCCGGTGTAAAGCCGAGCGCATCGCGCGCCAGTTCAGTCGTTGCGTAGACCTCCTCCCGGCGCTCCGCCGGGGTATCTGCAACCTGAACCGCGATCTGTTCCGCCATGCCACTCCGGTCGCGCACCAGCCGCGCCAGGTCGTCGAGCAGTGTCCCGACGCCGGTGCCGATATTGAACGCCCCACCGCGCACGCCCGGCTCGCGCACGCGCTCGGCGGCCTTGACGAACGCCGCCGCGACATCGGTCACGTAGATGAAGTCGCGCAGGTGGCGCTGATGCACTAGCAAAT
>DASUBC010000402.1:0-3193 GCA_035763465.1 Thermomicrobiales bacterium | reverse complement strand
CTGGATGCCGGTCTGCGTATAGCCGCCGGTCACCGACATCGCGACGAGACGAGCCTCCACCGGGTCGCCGGGCGCGAGGCGGGGAATGAAGAAGTTGAGCGTCGCCGCGCCCCAGACCACCAGGATAAACAGTCCAAACCGTTTCAGCACATACTTAAGTGTCATCGTCTCGTTGCTCCCGTCTTGCCGTGACCGCGTGACAAACACACCAGAAGAATACTTCCGGCTGCCTCAGCGTGCTGGCGGCGATGTAACTTGAGCGTTTCGCTGTCCCCGCTTCCCCAGCCGGCGACCTGGCGATAAGAGTCTACGTTGACGCGTGAATACCACTCCTCGCACTATACCAAGCAGGGTTAACTGCGTCAATCACCTGTCAGACCAGTACCAGTTCACGACTGTGAACTGGTACTCAGACCAATGCGGCGCCTGACGGCTTGCGCTGGAGCTGCGCTTCGCGAATAATCTCTGGCGAGCAAGATAACCGGAGCGTGGGTCGAAAGTAGCGGCGGGAGGAAGCGTGCGCGAAGGGCGAAGCCAGTACCACCTGACGATCAAAGAACTGCCACGCGACGAGCGGCCCCAGGAAAAACTCAAGCTGCGCGGCGCCGCCAGCCTCTCCACTGGCGAGTTGCTGGCGATTATTCTTCGCACCGGACTGGTCGGTGAGACAGTCATTGACGTCGCGCAGCGGCTGCTGGCGACGCACGGCGGTCTGCTCGGTCTCAGCCGAGTCGCCTATAGCGATCTGTGCAAGGAACGGGGACTCGGAGAAGTGAAAGCCGCACAGTTGCAAGCCTGCATCGAGCTCGGCCGGCGGCTAGCGCTCGAACGCCCCGACGAGCGCCCGCGCATTCAGTCCCCGGAAGATATCGCCGCCATTCTCTCCTCGGAGATGGCCGCGCTCGATCAGGAAGAACTCCGCGTCGTGCTGCTGAACACCAAGAATGAGGTCGTGAAGATGGTCACCGTCTATCGCGGCTCGGTGAACGCCGCGCAGATTCGCGTCGCCGAAGTTTTTAAAGAGGCGATCCGGTTGAATGTCCCCTCGCTCGTCGTCGTCCACAACCACCCGTCCGGCGATCCCACGCCGTCGCCGGACGATGTCGCGGTCACGCGCGAGCTGGTCAAGGCGGGCCAGCTACTCGATGTCGAAGTCCTCGACCATCTGGTGATCGGCGATGGCCGGCATGTGAGTTTGCGACGGCGTGGGCTGGGGTTTGGTTGAGTTGGGAGGCGGGTGGCGGCCCCCCTCGCCCCCCAATGCTGGGGGGAATTCCAGTGGTTGACCGACACTGGCAGTTCCTTCAAGCGTGATAGCTGCTATCAACGTGCTCTACGCCCGGCAGTAACCGCCAACGTGGCACCACTCGCGGCAGTTCCCCGAGCATTGGGGAGCGAGGGGGGCCACTGCCTGTGCTACCATCGTGCTGGCGATGGTTGAGCGGACTGGCACGGACGGAGCAGTAGGATGAAACACGGTGAATACAAGACGCCGGGAGGAAAACTGGTCGTCGCCGATTTCGCGGTGTGCGACGGCGTCGTGCGCGATGTAGTTGTCAGCGGCGACTTCTTCCTCTACCCGGAAGAGGCGCTGACGGTCATCACAGGCGCGGTCGAGGGCGCGCCGGCTGAGAGTACGGCGGACGAGATCGCCGGGCGTGTGCGCGCGGCGCTGGGACCGGAGGTGACGCTGCTGGGGTTTACACCCGAGGCGGTTGGCCGTGCGGTGCGGCGGGGGTTCGGTGACGCATGAGCGCGATGGACGCGATGGCGACGCGGCAGGCGATCGAGACAGTCACGGCGCGCTGGCGGGGTATTGGCTGGCAATTGCTGGGCGAAGAACCAATGGCGCCCGCGCTGAATGTTGCCCTGGACGAGGTGTTGACGCGGCGGGTGGGCGCGGGCAAGCGTCCACCGACGCTGCGCTTCTGGACCTGGGCGGCGCGCGCGGTCATCATCGGCCGCTTTCAATCGGTGCGTAACGAAGTCAACCAGGATGCAGCCGACGAGATGGGCGTGACGGTCGTGCGGCGCATCAGCGGCGGCGGGGCGATGTTCGTCGAGCCGGACAAAGCGATCACCTATTCGCTCTACCTGCCCGAAGAATACGTGGATGGGCTGTCGTTCACGCAGTCATACGAAGCGTTAGATAGCTGGGTCGTCGCTGGCCTGCGCGACCTCGGCGTGGATGCCTGGTACGCGCCGCTCAACGACATCACCTCGGCGGAAGGGAAAATCGGAGGCGCGGCGCAGGCGCGGCGCGGGCGTGCGGTGCTGCACCACACGACGATCGCCTACGAGATGAGTCCGGACGAAATGGTGCGTGTGCTGCGAATCGGCCAGGAGAAACTCAGCGATAAAGGCATTCCCAGCGCCGCCAAGCGCGTCAGCCCACTGCGCCGCCAGACCGCGCTATCACGCGAGGCGATTGTCGCACACCTCATCGCGCGCTTCCGCGACGAGTTTGGCCTGGCGGACGGCCAGCTCACGCCCGACGAGCGCGCGGCGGCCGACCGCCTGGTTCACAAGCAATTCGCGACGGAGCAGTGGACGCACGACATTCCGTGAGGGGATAGGGGATAGACGATAGGGGATAGTGCCTTGCCATGAGGCAGTTCTGATCTGCGAGCACGGCGCCGACGAGAGACTATCCCCTATCCCCTACCCCCTTCCGCCGCAGCGGCGTCAGCCACCAGATCGTGACGAGCAGCACCGCCACCCCGCCCGCCACCGCCCAGGAGAGCCAGGGCAGGTGCAGCACCTCGTCGAGGACGAGTTGCGAGGCTAGGGCCAGGGCGAGCGCGAGGAACGCCATACCGATGACGATCAGGCGTGTGGCCTGCGTCTTGAAGCCTGTCCGGTCGCGCAACGGCCGCTGGACGCGATGCTGGGCGGCTGGCGCGGACAGCAAGATGAGGCTGACGAGGGCGCAGAGGAAGGTCGCCACGTAGACGTATTGTTCGCCGGCCTGGATTTGCGCGAGCCCACCATTGAAGGGTAGGATGATCAGGAAGGCGGTCAGCGTCTGTGCGCCTGGCAGCAGTATACGCAGCTCCGAGAGCAGGTCGCTCAGGTCGCCATCACCAAGCTCGTCATCGCTGCGACGCTCATCTACCGTTGCGTCGTCCCGCACAGCGCCGCACCTTTCACCACCCCGGCGCGAATAGCCATCGCTCACCATGCCCGTGTCTTC
>DASUBC010000401.1:0-2924 GCA_035763465.1 Thermomicrobiales bacterium | reverse complement strand
ACATGTCGGACTGAACCTGGCGATCGTGCCGCACTGGAACAACACCGAAGGCGGCGCGCACCTCGACACCAGTCATTGCTTCCTGGGCGTGGAACGCTTCGCGCAGATGCGGCAATTGCTGCCTCCAGACGCGACGGTGCTGGGCATTGACGAACACACCAGTTGCATCGTGGACGTCAACCGCAACACCCTCGCGGTGCGCGGCCAGGGCCAGATTACGGTGATCACCGGCGACGACGAACGCTGCTTCGCGGCCGGCACAGAGCTGCCGCTCGCGCAGCTAGGCGAAACCGCGCTCTTATCGCAGCATGATTGAGCCGCTACGCGTCCTGTTCGTCGCGCCATATTACAAACCGAACTGGGGCGGCATCGAGCGCGCGATCAACGCGCTCGATACGCAGTTGCGCGCGACCGGGCACACCACCGGCATCCTGGCATCGCATTACGTCTTCCCACGCCGCTGGCAGCCTGGCCTGCCGGACCGCGAGTTACTGGACGGCGGGCTGCATTGCTACCGCATCCCGGCCTGGCCGCACCGCGCGCCGCCATTCTTCTCCGTACCGCTCGTCTGGTTCCCACCGCGCGCGATCGCAGCCGTGCTCGCCGACTTCCAGCCCGATGTCATTCACTGGGTCGGTGACGGCTGGTTCTGGGCGCACTGGTGGACCTGGTGGTACGGGCACCGGCGAGCGGGCATTGTCTTCACCCCATCGTTCCATAGGCTGATTCCAGCCTATCGCTGGCTCCAGCCGATCAACATCGTGCTGACCCGCCTGGCCGAACGGATCACGGCGCTTTCCGCCATCGAGCGGCGCGGCCTGGCCCGCACCTACCTGGCGCCGCGCCGCCGCGTGCGCCAGCTCGGCTGGGGTGTCGCCGCGCCGCCAGCTGACGATCGCCCGCCGGTTGGCTGGGAACCGGACCGGCTGACCATCCTCTGCGTCGGCCGACTCGGCCAGCACAAGGGGCAGCTCTGGCTGCTCGACCGCGTGCTGGCCGTGCGCGGCCGGCTGTCGCGCCGGCTCCGCCTGGTGCTGGTTGGCCGTGATGAAGACGCCGACGCCGAGACGCTCCGGACACGGATCGCGCGGGAAGGATTAGGGGACCTGGTGTTGCTGACCGGCGAGGTAGACGACGCCGAACTGCGCCGCTGGTACACGCACGCCGACCTCTTTGTGCTCTTTTCGCGCTACGAAGCGTTTGGGCTGGTCTACCTGGAGGCGCTGGCCTACGGCCTGCCCGTGCTGACGCACGCGGTCGGCGCGACCGCCGAGATCCTGCCCGCGGACCAGGGCGCGGTCGTCGTGCCACCCTTTGACGCGGTGGCGGCCGAGGCGGCGCTGCTGGCGCTGCTGCACGACGATGCGCGCCGCGCCGCGCTGGGCCGCGCGGGACGCGCCTACGCCGAACAGTATCGCTGGCCGGTGGTGGCGGAACGCTTCGTCGCGGTTTACCGCGAGGCGCAATCGGGTACAATGCGCTCGCCGTAACGAGTTGGGAGGCGGTAGGCGGTAAGCGGTAGTTGCTCGTGACGAGGTAGCGCCGGTAGACCAGCACCTTGCCAATACTGAGCAACTACCGCCTACCGCCTAAGATCTATCAAGGAGGTAGAACGGGTATGACGAGTTTCGCGCGCGACATTCGGCCACTCTTTCGCGACTATGACATCGAAGAAATGCTTTTCATGTTTGATCTGGGCAAGTACGAAGACGTCAAGGAAGACGCGCAGGGTATTTACGATGTGCTGGCCGATGGCTCGATGCCGTGCGACACCCCCTGGCCCGAAGAGCAAGTGCAACTGTTCCAGCGATGGATCGCTGAGGGGACGCCCGAGTAACGAGTTGCAGGTTACAGGTTGCAAGTTGCAGGTTGCAAGTTGCAGGTTCATGTAGGCAAACATATTGGCAGTCAGCAAAGGCGCTCGCCGTCCCCAACCTGCAACCTGCAACCTGTCAACCTGCAACTTCGTCAAGCATATCCACGACGATCGTGCTCCAGCTATGATCGCGCGAGCCGTAGCCTTCGCCGGTGAAAGGCTGGTAGTACTCGCGGAAGCCGGAACGTTCGACCAGCGCGCAGGTGGCATCAGTTAGTTGGGCGTGCAGGTCGGCGAAGCCGTGCGCGCGCAGGCCCTGGTCAATCAGCCAGTTGCTGTTGATCCAGCTGGGACCGCGCCAGATGAAACCGTGCGCGTTCCCCGGCATAAAGGTCGGCTCATTGCGCGCGACCGAGGGCACGGGGAAGGGCAGCGCGAACGTCTGGGGGTCGCGCAGGTGCGCCACCAGTCGCTCGACGAGCGGGCGCGGCAGCGTCGGCAGCGCCAGTGGCGCGAGCGAGGTAATCGTCAGCGTCCGCAGGGGTTGCTCGTCATTGCCGGCCAGGTCGTAGAACGCGCCGGCCTCTTCGTCCCAGCACTTCGCGATCAGCGCCCCCTGCACGCGCTCGGCCTGCGCGCTGAACTCGGCCGCCAGCGCGGCGTCGCCGGCACAGAGGCGTGCAAGCGACTGTAAGCCCAGCACGTAGAAGGTATTGGTGAAAAGTTCTTCGACCTGGAAGAGATCGAGCGCCAGGATCGCGCGGTCGTCGAAGCGCAGCGGCTGGTACTGGCGGTAGAGCCAGTCAATCCAGCGCACCAGCTCGGTATTGTCCTTCGGATAGTTCATCAGCGGGTCAAACTTCGGCGAGGCGTCGGCGCCCGACTCGTCGGGCTGAATGATCGCGATCAACCCGTCGACATCGGGATCGCGCATGTCCGCCAGCCAGCGGTAGAACGCGATCGTTGGCGGCAGACAGTGCGCGAGAAAGGCGTCGTCGCCGGTCGCGCGGTAGACGCGCTCCAGCGCGACCGCCAGCACCGGCGGCTGAATGGAGGAACTGGTGTAGCGCTCACCAAACTTCTCGGATTGCCGCGCCGCCGCTTCGGG
>DASUBC010000400.1:0-7154 GCA_035763465.1 Thermomicrobiales bacterium | reverse complement strand
AGGGATGCCAGTGCTTCATCCCGGCGTAGACGCGGTAGCGCGGCCCACCAGCCTGCGTGTTCAGCGCCTCCTCCAGCGCGGCGCGCGTTGCCTCGGTAATCGCCAGCAGCGGCGTGCGCCCGCCCACCAATCTATAGCGGTGGCGCAAATTGGCGACTGCTTCGGGCGACGGCGTGCGCCCGCCGCGAATGTGCGTGAAGTAGGCTTCGACCTGGTCGGGAGTCTCCGGCGTCCCATACGCCATTAACAGGACGCCAATTGGCGCCGTGGTTTGCTCGCTCATCGTTCTCCCTGCTCCGCATCGTTAGTAGCGTTACTCCCCCTCGCCCGGGGCATGGGAGAGGGGACCGAGGGGTGAGGGTCAATCATCCGCCGCGACCAGCGCCGCCGCGCGCTGCCGCACGCTCTCCTCGTGGACAAAATCCACCAGCCGCAGCACGTTGTCGAGCGGTGTCTGCGGCAGCAACCCGTGTCCCAGGTTGAAGATGTGGCCGGGACGATTGCCCGCGCGCCGCAGCACATCGGCGGCGGCCTGTTCCAGCGTCGGCACGGGGGCGAGCAGCGCCGCTGGGTCGAGATTGCCCTGAATACCAAGGTCGTGCCCGATTTTCTGCCAGGCGACATCGAGCGGCACCCGCCAGTCCACGCCGATCAGACTCCCGCCATCGTCCTTCATCTGGTTGAGCAGCGTGGCGGTGTTCGTGCCGAAGTGGATGAACGGCAGACCGGACGGCGCCAGCGCGTCAAAGATGCGGCGCGTGTAGGGCCGCACATACGCCGTGTAATCTTGCGGGCTGAGGCAGCCGACCCAGCTGTCAAAGAGTTGCAGCGCGTCCACGCCCGCCCCGACCTTCGCCTGGAGATAGCGAATGACGATCGCCGTCAGCCGCTCCATCAGCGCGTGCCAGGTGTCCGGCTGCCCATACATCAGCGCCTTCGTCAGCGCGAAGTCGCGCGTCGGCTTGCCTTCGACCAGATACGACGCGAGCGTGAAGGGCGCGCCGGAGAAGCCGATCAGGGCGATTTTGCCGGCCAGTTCGCGCTTCAGCAGGCGCGCGGTTTCCAGCACGTACGGCACATCCGCTTCCGGCTCGATCTGCCGTAGCGCCGCCACGCCCGCCAGGTCGCGGATCGGCTGGCGAATCACCGGGCCGACGTTGTCCACCAGATCGAGTTCAATGCCGATACCCATCAGCGGTAGCATGATGTCGGCGAACATCACCGCCGCGTCGAGCGGCATCCGGCGCACCGGCTGCAACGTCACCTCCACGCCCAGTTCCGGATTGCGACAGATATCCAGCAGCGTCCACCGCTCGCGCATGGCGCGGTATTCGGGCAGGATGCGCCCGGCCTGGCGCATGAACCAGACCGGCGTCTGCTCGGTCGGCTGGCGCCGCGCGGCGCGAAGAAAGAGACAGGGTTCGGCGGGTGTAGACATGCAGGCTCCTTCTGATTAGTCGTGAGTCGTGAGTCGTGAGTCGTGAGTAACGCGAGACTGGGGTGCGGGCACCGTTGCTGGCGCGGTGAGTGCGGCATAGGCATCTTCGGCGTGCCGGGAAGAGATTGCCGGCGGGCTGGCGGGCAGCCCGAACAACTCTTGCAGCGTCACGGCCATATTCGCGCCTTCGGGCGCGGTCTTGAGGGCCATGATTGGGCGGTGCAGGAGCTTGTTGACGATGCCAGCGGCCAGCGCGCGGACGACTTCGGCCTCGCGCGGCGTCAGTGCGGGCAGGCGGGCCAGCGCGCGGGCGACTTCGGCCTCGCGAATGGCGTCGGCATGGCCGCGTAGCGCGGCGATCGCCGGCGCGACCTCGCGCGCCCGCCACCAGTCCATATAGCGCGCTGTCTCGGCCGCGATAATCGCCCGCGCGGGCGCGATGGCCGCCGCGCGCTGCCGCCAGCCTTCATCGGCGAGAGCTTGCAGCGCGTCTACGTCGTGCAGCGTCACGCCGGGTAGATTGCGCGCCGCCGGGGCGATGTCGCGCGGCACCGCGAGATCGAGACAGAGCAGTGGACGATCCGGCCGCGCCGCCAGTGCCCGCGCGAGCGCCGGCGCGTCGAGCACAATGCCCGGCGCGCTCGTACAGCTGACGACGACATCGGCGCTCACCAGCGCCGCCGGCAGCTCCGCCCAGGACCGCGCGTCCGCGTCATAGCGCGCCGCCAGCGCGGCGGCGCGCTCGTAGGTGCGATTGACAATCGTGATGGCGGCTGGGCGGCCTTTCGCCAGATGCTTCAGCGCAAGTTCCGCGATGTCGCCGCCGCCGATCAGCAGCACCGCGCGCTCTTGCCACGCGCCGAGTTCGGTGAGCGCCAGGCGTAGCGCGACCGAGACGACCGAGAGATTGCCCTGCCCGATCACCGTCTCCGCGCGTACCCGCTTGCCCGCCGCCAGCGCCAGGTCGCCCAGGCGGTGCAGCGCGGGACCGAGCGCGCCGGCCGCCGCCGCGCTATCGAACGCGGCCTTCACCTGCGCCAGAATCTGGTCTTCACCCAGCACCATCGAGTCCAGTCCCGCCGCGATCGTGAAGAGATGTTCCACCGCCGCTTCGTGGGCGAACGTGCGGAGATGCGGACGAATCTCCGCCAGCGACACACCGCGCGACTCCGCCAGAAACCGCGCCAGGCTCTCCGCGCCGCTCTCGGCGTGACCTGCGAGACCCACAATCTCCGTGCGATTGCAGGTCGAGAGGATGCAGCCCTCGGCGACGACCTCCCGCAAGGCCGCCAGCGCGTCCGGCAGGTCAGCCGCCGCAAAGGCCAGCCGCTCGCGGAGCGCGACCGGCGCAGCCTCCTGATTCACGCCCACGACGACGAGTTGCACCGTGCTTCCTTCTCCCCTGGCGCGGACTGCTTACTCGTACGCGCCGATCGTGCTGAGTAGCACCTCGTTCATGAAATGATCGATGCGCTCGGAGATGCGGATGATTTCTGGCACATCGCTGGCCTGGGCCACTGGCGGCAGTTGCAGCGCCATGCGCCAGAACGCGCCCCGGAAGTACAGAAACGCCTGCACCGTCTCGCGCATACCGACACCGGCCGCCCGCGCTGCCTGCCCATAGCTCGCGCCGACCGCGCGGCCATCGGCCAGGAAACGGCTATCGTCGCCGTGCCAGACCAGGTATTGAATCAGGAGACCGAGCAGGCGCTGGCCGAGGCCGCGCATCTGCTCGGCCATGGCCGGCTGGGCGAAATGGGCGTGCCAGGGCTGCTGCCCTAGCGACCGCGCGCTCACCGCCCACAGCGACACCGGCGCGCCGTGCGTCGCGGCAGTCGTTGGCGCCAGGGCGCGCACCGCCGCACCATCGAAGCGCCGGTGCCCACCAGCCGTACGCTGCGTCGGGATGCGTCCGCTATCGGCCCAGCGGCGCAGCGTAGACGGCGCGACATGGAGCAACGCGCTCGCCTCTTTCAGCGAGAGCCACTCCGTGCCATCTGACTGTCCCGGCTGCGCGGTAGAATCGGGGCGGGTCTCCCCGGCTAACCACTCATTCATAGTTAAAAACTACCATAACTCTCCCAAATGAACTACGTCTGAATGCGGCCAGTGGATTTCCGCGCAAAGAAAGCCGATCTCCGCCTGGCTAACGGCGGAAATCTTTCATGCGAGAGCATTTGCCTAATGAGTGGGAGATTCTTTGGTAGTCCTCACTACCACGACCTGCATCGCTGATGGCCCTCACCCCGCCGCCTGCGGGCGGTCCCCTCTCCCGTCGCCACGGGAGAGGGGACCGGCGCAACCCACTATGTGGGTACCCCGGCGAGCCAGGGGTGAGGTTGCCTTCGCAGGTCAGTCAGCGGCGGAGCCGACCAGTCGCCCTGCGCTCCGGTCTCGACGGGCGCCGGCCTGGCCGCGTCCACTCTGCCGCGCGCGTTCAACCGGACGAGGGCGGTGGCTCTGGAAGCAGTCGCGGCAATAGAGCGGCCTGTCGGTGCGCGGGACGAACGGCACCGTCGTCTCCTGGCCGCAGGCGGCGCAGGTGACCACATGCCGGACCGGCGCGGCGGCCGGCGCGGCACGAAAGGTTGGCGCGGCCGGGGGCGAGACGCGCGGCGCCGGGGCCGGCTGGCGCACTGGCCGGTCCGGCGCGCTGGGGCGCGGGCGAGCCGGCTGAGTTGGGCGCGCGGCGAGCGCGGCGACATCAGGCGGCGTGGCGGCGTATTCGTCGCGCCAGGCCAGTCGTGGCAGCGCCACGCCCAGCCCCCGCTCCAGCTGCCGCCACTTCGCGGCATCGTCCGGCGTGAGCAGCGTGAGCGCCTGCCCACTGCGGCCCATACGCCCGGTGCGCCCGACGCGGTGCGTCAGCAATTCGGACGATTCGGGCAGATCGTAGTTGATGACCCGCTCAACCGTCGCGACGTCAATCCCGCGCGCCGCGACATTCGTCGCCAGCAGGATGCTCGCCGCGCCGGAACGAAAATCCGCCATCACGCGGTCGCGCGCGTTCTGGCTGAGATTGCCCTGGAGCACGGCAACCGGGTAGCCCAGTTGCGTCAGTTGCTTGCCAAGCTTCTTCACGCCGTGCTTGGTGCGTCCGAAGACGATCGTCGCGCCTTCCTCCTGCACATCGAGCAGACGCTTGAGCACATCAAGTTTCTCGCTGGTGGGCACATCGTAGATGATGTGCTCGATCTTGGGGCGGTCTTCCGGCCTGGTGTCAATCCGCACCGTCACCGGCTGGCGCAGGTGCTTCGCGCCCGTCTCCAGCACCCAGGGCGGCACGGTCGCCGAGAAGAGCGCGGTCTGCCGCTCCTTTGGCGTATGCGCCAGAATCCGCTCGACATCGGGCGCGAAACCGCGATCGAGCATTTCGTCGGCCTCGTCAAGCACGAGGAAACGGACGCCGTCGAGGGTGAGCGTGCGCCGCCGCAGCAAGTCCAGCACACGGCCGGGCGTGCCGACGACGACCTGCGCGCCCCGGCGTAGCGCCGCCTCCTGCGGCGTTATACCGACGCCACCATAAATCAAGGTCGTCGTCAGCCGCCGCTCGCGGCCAAGTGTGTCAATTACCGCGCCCACCTGGGTCGCTAGCTCGCGCGTCGGTGTGAGCACCAGCGCCTGTACCTTGCGCTCGCGCGGCTCGATCCGCTCGACCAGCGGAATGGCGAAGGCAAGGGTCTTGCCCGACCCGGTGCGCGCCTGGCCGACGAGATCGCGACCTTCGAGCAGTGGTGGAAGCGCCGCTTCTTGAATAGGGGTCGGTGTGTCAATCTTCAGCGCCGCCAGCGCGGTCAGCGTGCTGGGGCGCACGGGGAAATCAGTGAAATGCGTCAACCGAGAGGAATCCTTCCGCCGCGCCCGTCAGGTTGGGTACGGATATGGTAATACGCAGTATATCGCCACGGTGCCTGACACAAAGAGGCTACCAGGCCGACCTCCGCGAGTGGAGGCCCACACGCCCGGTAGCGCACTCATTCCCGCAGCCGCAGACGTCCAGCATCCTGGTGGCTGCGTCGTAATCCGGCACGCGCCGAAACACACTGCGCGGTAAGTATACGCCATCCCACCGGGTGCCGCCAACGCGCGGGGAACGGCGAACGGCTTTACCCCAGAGAACGTAACAGTTCACCGTCGTGAGTCGTGAGTGCGTGAGAGTTTATGTCAGCACGGTACTTGACTGCCAGCCTAGCGCCATTCCCCAGCAACTCACGACTCACGCACTCACGACGGAGAATCCGTACCAGAGAACGAAGACGATTAATCGCGCCCTCTCTCCGTTCCTCCCGTTCCTCTCTGTGTCCTCTGTGATCTCTGTGGTAAAGCCCGTTCCCATGCCTTGACCTGGCAATCGTCTGGAAGAAGGCGCGAGCGCGGGTTGACGCAGAGCCTGGGCGGTTCGTATAATCTGCTGGATTGCGGGACGCCCGTCCTGGGGGTTGTCGTGTGCGACAGCCAACCGTCGCCCGGCGGTGTGGCACAATGGCGGAGTGGGAATGGCCGATACGCGGCTGGGCCAGTGGAACATAGCGAGATGCGCCGAAGCCTTTGGGTTCACGGACCCAAAGGCTTTTTTCTTGTCAGAGCCAACGGCAGGAGGCACGGATGAGCGGTGAACCGCGCACGCTGCTGCTGCGTGGCGGGCGCATCCTCGACCCGGCCAGTGGTCGCGATGAGATTGGCGATTTGCTGCTGCGCGACGGCAGGGTAGCCGCCGCTGGTGGGCGCCTTGCCGCGCCGCCAGACGCTGAAGTTCTTGACGTGGCTGGCGCGGTGGTGACGCCAGGCTGGATTGACTTGCACTGCCACTTGCGCGAACCGGGCTTTGAGTACAAAGAAACCATTCAGGGCGGCGCGGCGGCCGCCGCGCAGGGCGGCTTCACCACCGTCTGCTGTATGCCGAATACTAATCCGCCGCCCGATACGCCAGAACGCGTCGCCGACCTCTACGCGCGGGCGCGCGGCGCAGCGGTACGCGTGCTGCCCATCGCAACGATTACGCAAGGACGCAAGCTGCTGGAGCCGGTTGATTACGCGGCGCTGGCGGCGGCGGGCGCGATCGGCTTCTCCGACGACGGCGACTCGACGCGCTCGTCAGCGGCGATGCGCGCGGCCTTGGCGGCGAGCCGGGAGTTACGCCGGCCGGTGATGGTTCACTGCGAGGATCCCGACCTGGTGCGCGGCGGCGCGCTGAACGACGGCGCGGTGTCGCGTGCGCTCGGGCTGCCCGGCAGTCCAGGTGTGGCCGAAGATGTCATGCTGGCGCGCGACCTGACGATCGCTGGCGACACTGGCGGCTGGCTCTATGCCTGCCACGTCACGACCGCCGCGTCGGTGCAGCTCATTCGCGAAGCGAAGGCACGCGGCGTGCAGGTGACGGCAGAGGCGACACCGCACCACCTGGCCTTGACTGACGACTGGGTCGGTGGCGACCGGCGCTTCTACTGGGAGCGCGCGACGAGCGCGACGCCGCCCGGTCAGCCGGCCGACCCGAACACGAAGGTCAACCCGCCGTTGCGGACAGGCGCCGATGTCGAGGCGCTGGCCGCCGGGGTGCGCGACGGCACGATTGACACCATCGGCACCGACCACGCGCCGCACGCGCCGCGCGACAAGGGCAACGACTACCGCGTTGCCGCGTTCGGGATGCTCGCCTTCGAGGTGGCCCTGCCATCGCTACTCACCGCTGTGCGGGCGGGCGCGCTCGGCCTGCCAA
>DASUBC010000399.1:0-2795 GCA_035763465.1 Thermomicrobiales bacterium | reverse complement strand
CGCCCTCTCGACGGTGCGCGTGCGGATGGTCGAGCTCGGCGCGCGGGCGATGCTGCTCGCCCTGGAGCCGCCCGCGCCCAAACTCCGTATCCGCCACCTGCCGGCGAAGGTTGTGCTGCGCGCCAGCACCGCGCCGCCGCGCGACTAACCGGCGCACCGGCACTCGCGTAACGAAATCTTCCCTCATGCGATAGAGTAGATAGAGGCCCAGGGCGATGGGCAGCGAGGCAGGAATAGGCATGAACCTCGGCACGGCGGTTCCAGCCCGGCCACGAACGGACCAGGCGATGGGCGGAGCGCGGACTGATATAGCCAGCGCAGTCGCGGACCGTGCATTGGTCGCCGCCGCCCAGGCCGATCCGCAAGCCTTCGCGCTCCTGTACCGCCGTTATGTCACGCCCCTCTACCAGTATCTCTATCACCGGGTCGGCAACCGGGAAGAAGCGGAAGACCTGACAGCCAGCGCGTTCGACAAGGCGCTCGCCAGCCTCGACCATTACCAGGAGCAGGGGAGTTTCGCTGCCTGGCTCTTCAGCATCGCCCGGCATACGCTGCATGACCAGCAGCGCCGCCGCCGGCCGGTGGTGGATGTCGCGGCGGTAGCGGCGCTGCTCGTCGACCCAGCTGCCTCGCCCGAGGCGCAACTCGTGCAGGCGGAAGACGCCTTCCGGCTGCACGACCTCATTCAGCAACTGCCGCCGGACCAGCAGGAGGCGGTGATGCTGCGCTACTTCAGCGGTCTGCATACGGCCGATATCGCGATCGTGCTGGGCCGGAGCGATGGCGCGGTGCGCGCGCTCCTGCACCGGGCCTTACTGGCCCTCCGCGATGGCTATCGGGGAGAGGCGCGGCCATGAAACGGTGGCCTCGACGCGCCCGGTCGCCGGAAACCGACGACCAGTCCACGCGTCATCTTGTTGATGACCTTCGCGCGCTTGGCCGCGCGGCGCCGGCACGGCCAGAGTTTCTGGCTGAGCTGGAGGCGCGATTGCTCGCGCAGGCCGCGCCGCGCCCGACGCAGGGCGGGCGTGTCCGCCGGGCGGCGCGCAACACCAGCCGGCGCGCCTGGCGCACACTCGCCTTCGCCACCCACCACATCGCCGCCGGCAGCGTACTCGTCGTCTTCGCCCTGGCGCTCTTCCTCACGCTGCGCGGCGCGACCGCCACTACGGCGGCCACCGGCGCGACACCGACTACGGCACCGACCGCCGTTCCCGTCCCGGCCACGAATGCCGTTGCCACTAGCGCCGGCGCGCCAGTCGTCGTCGCCCACCTGGACGGCGCGATTGACCCCATCTCCGCGCGCTACCTGCGCCGGGCGGTCGCGACGGCGCGGGACCAGCACGCCGCCGCGCTCGTCGTCGTCCTCAATACGCCCGGCGGCCTGGACAGCTCGATGCGGCAGATGGTCGGCGACCTGCTGAACGCGCCCGTGCCGACGATCGTCTACGTCGCGCCGGGCGGCGCGCACGCCGCCTCGGCCGGGCTATTCGTTGCCCAGGCGGCCGACATTGTGGCGATGGCGCCGGGCACGGCCATCGGCGCGGCCCACCCGGTGAACAGCAACGGTGACAACATCAACAGTGACGAGCGCGACAAAGTCACGAATGACGCGGCGGCCTATCTGGTCGGCATCACCGGCCAGCACAACCGCAACACCAGCTGGGTAGAACAGGCCGTGCGCCAGAGCGTCGCGCTCGACGCGCAGGGCGCGGTCGCGGCCCATGTCGCCGACCTCACCGCGCCTGACCTGCCCACGCTGCTGGCGAGCGTCAACGGCCAGACCGTGAAGACACCCGCCGGCACGGTGACGCTGCACACCGCCGGCACGCCGCAGGTCAGCGTCAATCCCTCGGTGGTCGAGCAGGCCGCGCAGCTGCTGATTGACCCGACGATCGCCTATCTCCTGTTGACGGTCGGGTTCTTCGCCATCCTGATCGAACTCTTCCATCCCGGCACGCTGGTGCCCGGTCTGACCGGCGTCGTCAGCCTCATTCTGGCCTTCGTCGCCTTCGCGGCCATGCCGCTGAACTGGGGCGGCGTCCTGCTGATCCTGGCCGCGCTGGTCCTCTTCGTCGTGGACATCAAGGCGGCCACGCACGGCGCGCTGACGGTCGCCGGCCTGGTCTGTTTCGTCCTCGGCTCACTGCTGCTCTACACACCGCCCGGCCCACGTTCACCGACGCTACCGGCGGCCCACGTCGCGCTGCCGGTGCTGCTGCTGGTCGCCGGAGTTATCGCCGGCCTCACGCTGGCGATCGTCGGTGCGGCCGTGCGCGTCCACCGGCGGCCGCCGATCGTTGCCTGGAGTCCGCAACCCGGCGCGCTTGGCGTCGCCAGCACCGCGCTCGCGCCCGAAGGTGTCGTCCAGGTTGGCGGCCAGAGCTGGTCGGCCCGGCTGCTGGCCGGCACGCTCGCGCCGGGGCAGCCGGTGCGCGTGCTCTCACGCAAGGGTCTCACGCTCGAAGTCGCGCCCACCGACAATGGCGTGGTAAAAGGAGAGGAGGGCTTCCCCTATGGCGGTTGAACTCGTCATCGGCCTCATTATCATCCTGGTCGTCGCCTTCCTGCTGACGCAGGCGATTCGGATCACGCGTGAATACCAGCGTCTGGTCGTCTTCCGCCTCGGCAAGTGCCTCGGCGCGAAAGGGCCGGGGCCAGTCTTGCTCATCCCCTTCGTGGACCGCCCGGTGCTGGTGGACTTGCGCGAGCTCTTCGTGGAAATTCCACACCAGGCGTGCATTACGCGCGACAACGTGCCCATTGCGATTGACTTCCTGGTCTACCGCCAGGTC
>DASUBC010000398.1:0-2840 GCA_035763465.1 Thermomicrobiales bacterium | reverse complement strand
GGTCGGCAGCAGCGGAATCTCGCGCAGCGGGCCGCGCAGATCCTTGATGTACCCCGGCCCTACCGGGCCAGCCGGGAAGAGTTTCACCAAAGCCGCGCCAGCGCGCCAGGCCGTCAATACTTCGGTTGCGGTAAACGCGCCGGGCACGCACGGCACGCCGCGCCGGGCTAGCGCGCCGATGAGTTCTGGATCGGTGTGTGGGCTGACGATGTAGCGCGCGCCGGCCGCCAGCACTGCGTTGGCGGTCTCCTGGTCGAGCACGGTCCCCGCGCCGAGCAGGATGCGGTCGCCGAGCGCGCTGTCAATCGCCCGGATCATGTCGAGCACGCCCGGACTGTCGCACGTCACCTCGATCGCGCGCACCCCGCCCGCCACCAGCGCCTCGGCCACCGCGACCGCGCGCGATGCATCGGTGCGGCGCATAATCGCGACAACGCGCGTCTCCTCCAGGGCCGCCGGCACCGCTGGCCGAGCGATCCCTTCCTGTCTTGCTGTCATTGGTTCCCTCCCCAGCTACCGTCGGGCACGGCGCGCGTTCAACTCCAGGTCCGCGTCGCGCTGGGGCAATGATACCCGCTATGCGGTTGGCTGGCAGCTAGGCGGTCCCCCCAGCCCCCCAATGCTGGGGGGAGCACGCTGATTTGCCCCAGTGGCTTATAGATAGCCCCGGCGTAGGGAGAAGCGCTCCCCCAGCATTGGGGGGCTGGGGGGCTATCCCTCAGTGCCCTTCCAGAACTTGGCGGCCGAACTGGCCGAGCTCCACGTTGTAGGGCGGCTGGTTCTCCGGATGGAGCTCGAAGCGCGCCCGCTCGAAGTACTGCACCGTGTAGGTGTGGCCGTCGCTCAGTTGCTCCTGGAATGGCTCGGTGATGGGGAAGCCGAAAATGGGCAGCCCGCCATTCTGCTGCCAGTACTGCTGAAACGTCCCGCTCAGGTTGTGGCCGGTCTCCTGAAAGTACATCGCGCCGGGTTGCTGTTGCGCCGCTGGGTCGGCGGGGTGAATGCGCCGCCCGAACTGTCCGAGCAGCACCTGATATTGCGGATCGGCGCTTTCGGGGTGGTATTCGAGACGGGCGCGTTCGAAGTACTGCACCAGATATTGCTTATCGTCTTCCAGCGTCTCCATCCGCTTGTCGCTGATGGGGTAGCCGAAGAGCGCCAGGCTCTCCTGATAAGAGACACCGGGATCGCCGAAGTCGAGGCCATGACTTTGCCAGTAGGCCAGGAACGGACCGTCCACGCTGAAACCGGTCGCGGGGAAATTCATTGCGCCGACCACCTGAATCTCGCCCAGCATGAACGGATGGATGGAGCAGAAGTAGTGGTAATCGCCGGGTTGGGTGAAGGTGTAACTATAGGTCGCACCCTGACCGAGCGTGGGCGACTGGAGTGGCGCCACCGGATCGGTGGGATTGCTGGTGACGTCGTGAGAGACGTTATCGTGGTTGGTCCAGCGCACGGTCGTGCCGGGGAAGACCGTCAGAGTGCCGGGCTGGAAAGCATAGTTTGTGATGCTGAGATCGATCGTCGGGGCCAGGTCGGCCGCCGCCACTGCTGGCTGGTGGCGCGGAGCAGCGAGAGCCGGCAGCACCAGTCCAATCATCAGCACCAGCGCGATCGCTGCCGCGACCGAAAATGACCGCATCGTGAGCTGTGCCCGTGCGTGCAAGCGCATCGCGCCCCTCCCTTGCTCATGCCTGTCCACGACGCCGCGTGCTTATTCGACTACGCGAGTATACGCCTGAATCGAGCTGTCGGATTGTGGACGCCGTAGCCGGACACGCCAAGCGACCGTCGTCGCCCGGCGCCACTCAACCTTGCTTCTCCTCGTGCTACTGAAGTCTACGTGCGGCGGAGGAGTTTGTTTCCCGGGATAGACGATAGACGGTAGACGGTAGTTCCTCTCCACGAGTCGGCGCTGGAAGATCAGCACCGTGCTGATAGTGAGCAACCACCGTCTACCGTCTATCGTCTACCGTCTACCAACTACCCCCTACCGCCCAAAGTAGCTATCGAGCGCCTGCCAGAAGACGCGTGCGAACCAGCCGCGCGAGGCGGAGGTGTTCCAGTCGGTCCAGGGCTGGTTGGCCGGACGGTTAGGAATGGGGCCGGCGTTGCGGACGAAGGTGACGAGGTCTAGCCGGTGGCCGGACGACAGCGGCACGTTGGGGTAGATTGTCGGGTCGTCGCTGGTCGCCGGCTGCCAGTAGCCCTGCGCGACCATCGCGCGGGTGATGAAACTGATCGTCTGGGCGTGAAGCACATCAACGGTCGGTCGAAAGGAGCCGTCGCCATAGCCATGCGCGACGCCATGCGCGGCCAGAATCGCCACGTCGTTCCAGAGCGCCGGGTCAATCGGCCCCTGGTCGGGGAAGGGATTCGGTGGTTGCTCGCTCTCCCAGCCGAGCGCCCGCACGATCATCGCGGCCATCTGGGCGCGCATGGTCATGTCGGCCGGGCCAAAGTTGCCGTTCTGATAGCCCCGAATAATCCTGCGTGCTGAGAGCTGCGTGATTGCGGCGTAATTCGGGTTTGCCGGTGATACATCGGGGAAGGCAAAGCGCACCGCGAAGGAGGGCGCGACAACGTGATTCGTGTTGAGCGAGAGGGTCAGCGGATTGGGCCAGCCCGCGAACTGCCCATCCACCGTCCAGCCGGTAAAGAGGTAGCCGGCGGATGGTGTGGCGGTGATGGTCGCGGTCGCCCCGGCGCTCTGTACGGCCGCCGTGCCACCAGTGGCTGGCACCAGCGTGATCCCGCCCGGCGGCGGCAACGGCGCGAAGTTCGCGACGATCGCCTGGTCGCCGGTCACGGTCAGATTCAACGGATTCGCCGCGCCG
>DASUBC010000397.1:0-2878 GCA_035763465.1 Thermomicrobiales bacterium | reverse complement strand
GCGTGAGATGTAATTGTTCGGCGTTGGAGCCGGCGGGGCCACTCCCCGAAGTGGCGATGGGAAAGTGGCCTGGCGGGCGGGGCACGGGATTGAAATCCCGTGCTGAGCACACTGCGTGTGGCGAAGTCCGCTGCGCGGACTGGCGACGGACCCACGCCGGACGCACCTCACTCGCTGGCGGACCACAGTGCGCGGAGCGCACTTCGTTCACCCGCAGGGTGCTCAGGCCCGGATTTCAATCCAGGGCTACCACCCGCCAGGCCACCGTCTGTCATCAATCCGGGCGCCACCTATCGCCAGACGACACCGCTAAACGCATACCCGCTGGCGCGAGCCGCCGCGCCTTCGCTATACTCCACAGCGTGCGGGGGGGCGGAGGGGTCCCGGTGGGCTCCCCGGTCTTCAAAACCGGTGGCCGTCGTAGCCCGGCGGCGGTGGGTTCGACTCCCATGCGCCCTCGTCACGACGCGCAACAGGAGTCAGGACGCTGGCGCTGACCAGCGTCCTGATTCCTTATCCGTTGCTTGTCATGCCCCAGCTCAGTGTTTGAGCGCCTTCAGGCCATTGACGACCGTAGTCGTCGCCGTCTTGTAATCGTCCTCTTGCCCCTGCGGGTAAATCAACTCCGCCGCGCAGACATTGTCGGCGGTGGCCGGCACTGCCACTAGCGTGCCATGTGACGCATAGGGAATGATCGCATTCGACGGATCGGCGTCCGCTGTAAAGTCGGTGCGATAGCGCGTCGGCGTTGACTCCGTATTGCTCAGTTTCACGTTCTTCATGGAGTCGTCGGTGGTCAGCAGCGTCGCGACCGTCGCGCTCCAATCCGTGAAATTCTGGCCGTTCGTCGCTACGGTGGTCAGAATTAGCAAGCCCGTGTTGTCGGTCCAGACGCCATCCTCACCGAGGAATTGCGTGAAGTTGGCCGGCAGCGGAACCTGGCAAGTGCCGGTCTCCTCCGTGCCGACACCTGGCTGCCCGCTGCTGCCCTTCGTCGCGCTCGCGGCGGCTGTCGCCTTCACCGTGCTGGTCGCGACGGCCTTCGTCGCGGCAGGCTTCGTCGCGGTCGGCACGCTGGTCGCCAGCTGTGGCGTTGGGGTGCTGGCAGCCGCCGGGGTCGCGGTCGGCGCAGTCGTCGCCGTGGGCGGCAATGGGGTATTGGTCGGCGCGGCAGTCGGCGACGGGGTCGCGGTTGGCGCGACGGTCGCCAGCGGTGGGGCGGTCGCCACTTCGATCGTCGAGCCACAGGCGCCGAGCAACCCCACCAGAATCAGGATAATCAAGGTTCGTCCAACGTTCCGCATGCACACGTTCTCCCTGGATACCAATAGCCTCAGGTCGAATCAGCATCATCACACGACGTGCTGACCACCACTCTGTTTTTGAACAGACCAAGTGTACTACGAATTGGCAACTGAAACATTTCTCGTCGCCGGGCTGTGCCTGCCAGCACGCCGGCAGCACAACGCCGTAGCTCAGGCGTCTGAGCTACGGCGCTCCGGATCGCGAGCGTTGTCGCACGATTATTCGGTCAGAGCACTTCCGCCAGCGCCTCGGCAAACTGGTCAATCTGCGCTTTCGTCGTCAGCTCGGTCGCGCAGAGCAGCATAGCGTCGCCGAGGGCGGGGTACTCGTGGGCGAGGTCGTAGCCACCGATGAAACCCTGCTGCAAGAGCGCAGCGTTGACCTCGGCCGCCGGGCGGGGCAGACGCACGACGAACTCGTTGAAGAACGAGCCTTCGCCCTGGCCCAGTACCGTCATCCCGGCGACCGCGCCCACGCGCTCGGCCAGATAGTGCGCCTTCTGATAACAGAGGTTCGCGACCTGCCGCACGCCGCGCTGGCCCATCAGCGCCAGGTAGACCGTGGCGCTCAGCTGCATCAGCCCCTGGTTCGTGCAGATGTTCGAGGTCGCGCGCTCGCGGCGGATGTCCTGCTCGCGCGTCCGCAGCGTCATCACGAAGCCGCGCTTGCCCTCGACATCGGCGGTGACACCAACCACGCGGCCCGGCATCTGGCGGATGAGGCTCTGCTTGCAGGTCAGGACGCCAAGGTACGGCCCGCCGAAGTTCAGACCGACGCCGAAGCACTGCGCTTCGCCCACTGCGATGTCGGCGTCAAACGCGCCAGGCGGCTTCAGCAAGCCAAGCGCCATCGGGTAGGACGAGACGACGAAGAGCGCGCCCGCCTCGTGCGCGATCTGCCCCAGCACGGCCAGGTCTTCGATCGCGCCGAGGAAGTTCGGATATTGCACCGCGACACAGGCGGCGCCGGCGACGACTGCGCGTACTGCGTCAGGCTCGACCCGCAACGTCGTTGCGTCAAACGCCGTCTCGACAATCTCGACGCCCAGCCCTTCGGTATACGTCGCCAGCACCTGACGATAGGCCGGGTGGAGCGTGCCTGCGACGACAATCTTGCGCCGCCTGGTCGCGCCCAGCGTCATCAATGCGCCTTCGGCCAGCGCGGTCGCCCCGTCGTACATCGAGGCGTTGGACACTTCCAGCCCATACAGGGCGCACATCATCGTCTGGTATTCGTAGATGCCCTGCAACGTGCCCTGGCTGAGTTCCGGCTGATAGGGCGTGTAGGCGGTCAGGAATTCGCCACGCTGGTTGATATAGCCAACCCCGGCGGGCACGTAGTGCGCGTAGGCGCCCGCGCCGAGGAACGAGGGCAACTGCCCCGTATGGACATTCAGTTCGGCCAGTTCGGTCAGCCGCGCGCGAACTTCCTGCTCCGACAGCGGTGCAGGCAGCCGCAATTCCGGAAAGCGCAGCGCCTCCGGTATATCGGCAAAAAGGTCTTCGATCTGCTCCACGCCGATCGCCCGCAGCATCCGCGCCCGGTCGTCGGCGGTATGTGGCACGTAGGACAT
>DASUBC010000396.1:0-6923 GCA_035763465.1 Thermomicrobiales bacterium | reverse complement strand
TCGACCACCGCGACGACCGGCCTCGATCGCGCGGGCCTCTACCGGGGCACCGGCGTCGCCAACAGCGTCAATCTTGTGGTTGGGGTCATCGTCCTGCCCGATGGCGACTTGCGTGGGGTGATTCGCGTCGGGCAACAACTCACGCCGGTCACCAATCCAACCTACAGCGTGAACGGCCTGATCGTCACCGATCCCACCCTCGGCACGGTGACGGCGCAACGGCTTGGCACACCGTAGCCAGTTCACTCAGCGTGCGAACTGGTGTAACCGCGCGTTGATCGCCTGTCCCTGGTCGCAGGTCGGCAGGTCGCAAGTCGCTCGCTAGCAGCATGGCGCTTCCTAAAAGGCGTTGTCTCGTCACAAGCGACCTGCGACCTCGGTTACTCCTCTTCCTCCCCGACAATCTGCCGGTAGATGCCGTCGAGTTCGTCGTCGGAGAAGAAGTGAATGACGACGCGGCCTCCTTTGCGGCTCTTTTGCAGCGTGACGCGTGTGCCGAGCGCCCGCCGGAAGCGATCTTCCAGCCGGTCGAAGTCGGGCGGGCGCGGTGTCGGCGTGGGACGCTTCGGCAGGCCGGCGGCGAGCCAGCGCCGGATCAATTCTTCCGTCTGGCGCACGGTCAGCCCCTGCCGCTCGACCAGCGCCAGCGCCTCCACCTGCTCGGCGGCCGACTTCAGCCCGAGCAACGCGCGCACATGCCCCTCGGTGATCCGCCCAGCCGTCAGCGCGTCCTTCAGTTCCGGCGGCGCGTTGAGGAGGCGCAGCGTATTGGCGATGGCGACGCGGCTGCGGCCCACCCGCCCGGCGATCTGCTCCTGCGTCAGCCCGAATTCGCCGGCGAGCTGGCGATAGGCGGCGGCTTCTTCAAGGGGACTCAGGTCGGCACGCTGCACATTTTCGACCAGCGCCAGTTCGAGCTGCTCGCCCGGCGTCGTCTCCTTGACGACCACCGGCACGCGCGTCAAGCCGGCCGCCCGCGCCGCGCGCCAGCGGCGCTCACCGGCGATGATCCGGTAGGCGACCTCGTCACCGGCGACGCGCGTCACCAGCAGCGGTTGCAGGATGCCGTGTATGCGGATGGATTCAGTCAGTTCGGCCAGCCGCTCGTCGTCAATGTGCTGTCGTGGCTGATGTGGGTTCGGGCCGACCGCGTCAATATCAACGTCCTGCCCGCTCACGGCGGCGACCGTCTCGGTCGGGATGAAGGTGCCCAGCCCGCGTCCCAAACCGCCCCTGCGTTTCACCATCTCCATGCTGCTTTCTACCTGGCCGCGGTCCCATCAGTTGCGGAAACAGTGTAGCAGACTGGCGCGGCAAGCTTGGCGCTCATCCCAGCGCAGCGCCGACCACTCATCACTCGTCACTCACTTCCCACTGTCTGTTATCCTTATCCTTTGCGCGTGTTGGGCGCCAGGACGGACGAAGGACAACCATGACCGGATCAGCAGACGTGACCGCGACTTCAGGTATAACCGGCGCAGAGGTGAGCGGCGAGGAAGGCATCGCCCGGCTCGCGGCGGCCATCGCCGACGCGGAGGCGCTGGTCGCCTTCACCGGCGCGGGCGTCAGCACCGAATCGGGCATCCCCGACTTTCGCTCGCCCGGCGGCATCTGGAACCGCTATAAGCCGATTGACTTCCAAACCTTTCTGACGTCGGACGAAGGCAAGCGCGAATACTGGCGGCGCGGGCGCAACACCTACGCTGTCATCCGCGCGGCGCGGCCGAATCCGGCGCACCTGGCGCTGGCCGAACTGGAGCGTCTCGGCAAACTCCGGCTCCTGATTACACAGAATATTGACGGTTTGCACACCGCGGCCGGTTCGTCACCCGAACGCACGATCGAACTGCATGGCACCGCCCACCGAGTCTACTGCATGAATTGCGGCACAGCCGTCACGCGCGACGAAATCACTGCGCGACTTGAGGCTGGCGAAGCGATTCCTACCTGCCGTGTCTGCGGCGGCACGCTGCGTTCCGCAACGGTCGCGTTCGGTGAGCCGCTGCCGCGCGAACCCTGGCAGCGCGCGGTTGAGGCTGCGCGCCAGAGCGATCTCTTCTTGACGATCGGCTCCTCGCTGGTCGTTAATCCCGCCGCCCGGCTGCCCCTGCTCGCCGCCGACGCCGGCGCTTACCTGGCGATCGCCAACCAGACACCGACGCCGCTCGACGACGCGGCCTCGCTCCTCCTGCGCGGCTCGGCCGGCGTGATTATGGACCGGGTAATGGTGCAGGTGCGCGCGTTGCTCGGTGTCGCGGCCAGTCCGAACGGACGTGGCGCATGATGCACGGCCGCTTGACGACGCTGCGCGCCATCGAGCGCGCCGACCTCGATCACCTCTGGCGCTGGTACAACGACTCCGCAGTGATGTACTGGTGGGGCGAGCCGTACCGCACAATGTCGCGCGACGAACTCGCCTCGCGCTACGGCAGCGCCGGTCTCGGCGGCGCCAGCGGCAACGCCCACTGGCTGCTCATCACCACGCGCGCCGGCGACGGTGCAGGCGAGCCAATCGGCCGGATCGGCTACGTGGACCTCGACCGGCGCAACCGCCACGCCGAAATCGCTATTCAGATCGGCGAGCGCGCCTACTGGGGCCGGGGCTACGGCAGCGACGCCATCCTCGCCTTTCTCGGCTATCTCTTCCACGAACTCAATCTGCACAAGGTCTGGCTGCGCACCGAGACCTACAACACCCGCGCCCAGCGCGCCTACGAAAAATGCGGCTTCCAGCGCGACGGCGTCTTGCGCGAGCACGTCTTCCTCGGCGGCCAGTACCACGACTCCGTCATCATGTCCATCACCGAAGACGAATACCGCACCGCCCATCCGTTTGAAGTACGAATGACGAATGATGAGTGATGAGTTGGGAGCCGGGCGGGTGGGCGGTGCCCAGGTTAGCCCCAGGGCCACATCTCGCCAGGCCCCCAACTCGTCACTCATCACTCGCCACTAGCCCACGATAGAGTTCGGCCGTCTGCCGGGCGATTGCCCGCCAGGAAAAATGCTCCTCCACCCGGCGGCGGCCGGCGGCGCCCATACGCTCGCGCCGCGCCGGGTCGGCCAGCAGCTGGTTGATGGCGGTGGCCAGGTCGCGGCTGTACGCGGCCGGGTCGAGCGGCTCGAACGGACTTGCCTGCTGCTGCGCCAGCGGCACCAGCACACCCGTCTCGCCATCCACGACCACTTCGGGGATGCCTCCGACCGCGCTGGCGACGACTGCCGTCTCGCAGGCCATCGCCTCCAGATTGATGATACCGAATGGCTCATAGATAGATGGGCAGCAGAAGACCGCCGCGCCGGAATAGAGTTTCACGACCGTCTCGCGCTCGACCATCTCCTGAAGCCAGAAGATGCCGTCACGCGCCGCCTGCGCCGCCGCCACGGCCTGCTCCATCTCGGCGGCAATCTCCGGCGTATCGGGCGCGCCCGCGCAGAGCACGATCTGCGCGCTCGCGTCAATTGCGGGGATCGCGCGCACCAGATGCACAATGCCCTTCTGGCGCGTGATCCGGCCGACAAAGAGCACATACGGCCGCTCGGGATCAATGCCATATCGCGCGAGCACATCCGCTGCCGGCGTTGGCCGGTACAGGTTGACGTCAATGCCGTTGTAAATCACATGCACGCGCTCGGGCCTGGCATCGGACACCCGCAGAATATCGGCGCGGGTGCCTTCTGAGACGGCGACCACCGCGTCGGCTTCGCGCAGCGCCGTCTGCTCGATCCACAGCGACAGATCGTAGCCGCCGCGCAATTGCTCCCGTTTCCAGGGCCGCAGCGGTTCCAGCGAATGAGTCGTCATCACAAACGGGATGCCGTAGGCCCGCTGAATCAGCACCCCCGCGAGATTGGTGTACCAGGTGTGGCAATGGACGATGTCCGCGTCAACATCGGTCGCGGCGAACGCGATGTCGCGCTGAATCGCGCCGAAGACTGGTTGCAGGTACGGCGGCGCGGTGAACTGGCTCGTATCCACCCCATAGCCACGTACGCGGAGATGCGGCTCGTCGGCGTGTTGCGTGCCGAACGCCCGCACCTCGACATCCACGCCCGGCAGCTGCGCCAGTTCCCGGCTCAGGAATTCGACATGAACCCCCGCGCCGCCATAGATGTGCGGCGGGTACTCGTTCGTCAGCAGCAGCACCTTCATGCGCTTCCCCCTTGCCGCATACGCCGTCCCAGCACTATCCAGGCAATGTCGCGTCCAGCGCTTCACCGGATAGTACACCGGCCGCCCAGCCGGCTCAACCTGGATGATTGTGGCATGTACATCTAGGCAGCCGCCGCCAGCGGTGCTACACTCCGCGTTACACCAGGGCGCATTGCGCCAGTGTTGAAGATGATTCACGGGACTGCGCGCGGTCTAGACCACGCTGTCGCCTATCCATTCGCCTGGCCGCGCCCGACCTGCCCCGAGGAGGTGTTGGCAGTATGTCACGCGCCAGCTCCGCATCATGCCGCCTGCTGCTCACGGCCATTGTGATACTCGCCGCCTGCCTGGGCGCCATCACCGCGCGCCCGGCCCCAGCTGTGGACGCCGCCGGCTCCGGTCGCTTTGGCCTCGTCGCCGACATCGGTACCCGTCATCCGTGTGACGGGCAGCAGGGCGGGCCGGTCGGCGTGCTGGCCGCCACCGGCGCCAGGTGGGCCAAGGAAGAGGTTCGCTGGGATTGGGTCGAGCCGAGCCGAGACCAGTGGACGTGGACCTGTATGGACCGGGCCATCAACGATGAACGTGCGCGCGGCCTCGACATCCTGGGCCAGCTCGACTATACCGCCGGCTGGGCCGTTGGCAAGAGCGACCGCGTCGTCTACGACCCACCGCCACTGGACCTGTGGCAGAATTACGTCATCCAGACGGTCAGCCGGTACAAAGACCGCATCCACGCCTGGGAGGTCTGGAACGAGCCGAATAACCCGGTCTTCTGGACCGGCAGCCGAGACCAGTACATGGCGCTGCTGGTTGTGACGCACGACGCCATCAAGCAGGCCGATCCCAGCGCCCTGGTCGTCGGTCCGGCCATTACCGGCGTGGACACCGACTGGCTGAACGCCATGCCCTGGGACAAAATTGACGTCCTGGGCCTGCATATGTACGTGCCGCCCGCCTTCCTCAACGATCAGGGTTACAGCTACTTCAACCAGGGTCTGCCCAATCTGGCCCAGATCGTCAGCCAGCACGGTAACAAGCCGATCTGGCTCACCGAACTTGGCTACTCGTCACAGTCCGGGCCGGACCCCTGGCATGTCGGTGACGAGGGTTTGCAGGCGCGCTATCTCGCCGAGTTCCTCGCCGAGACGACCGCCTTCGTCGGTCTGAACATCGAGCGCCTGTTGCCCTACGATTTCAACGACGACACGCCGGGCGGCGGGTTCGGCCTGACGCGCAATGACTGGTCGTCGCAAAAACCAGCCTTCGCCGCCTTCCACACCCTGGTGGGGCAGCTCGATGGCGCGACCGGCCAGGGGCGCGCGAACCTGGGCGCGGGTGTCTTTGCCTTCCAGTTCAGCCGCAACGGACAAACGACGCTCGTCGTCTGGTCCGCCAACAACACGACCGTCACCATCCCGAGCGCCGGTGACGGCACGGTCACCGACCTCTACGGCAAGCAACAGACCGTCACCCGGCAAAACGGCGCGCTCCACGTCCCGGTGGGCGCGGACCCGGTCTATATTGTCTATCAGGCGGGCGGCGGCGGTAACGCCTCGATTGTGCGTTTCTCCCAGCACCAGCAGCAAACCTTCGCCAATCACGCCCAGTTGCTCGCGCTCAACGCACAGTTCTTCGCGGTGCTGAACGCGAAATGCACACAGTCGTGTCCAAAGTTCACTACGCTCTTCCAGTACAGTTCGGCGATCCAGGCATTGCTCTCCCTGTACTACTTCCAGTTAGCGAATGGCGTGCCGCCCGGTAGCGCCCAGTTGCGGGCCATGTACGAAGGTCTCGATAGTGGCGATTACACCGAGCTCGCCAAAGCCACACCGCCGCCGACGCCGAATATCTCCACCAATCTGGGTATGAGTGATGCCGAAGCCAACGCGGCGAATGCCTTGCTCAGTAACCAGGCCCAGCAACTTGGCACGGCGCAGGCGATTGATACCTCACTGGGACGCGCCGACGCCGCGCAGGCCGCGGGCGACGACAACTGGGAGGGGCAGCAACTCCAGAACGCGCAACAACTGTCTTCCCAGCAGGCTGCCCTCAGCGAAGCCGAACCGGCGCTGCTCGACAACATGCAGGCTGCGGCCCAGGCGTCGGGTGACAATGAATCGCTCTCAGCCAACGACGTCGCGAGTTACCAGAACGACATCGCGCAAAACGATCTCAGCCCTGCGTACAACCAGACGCTGCACGATCTCGGCGCCAGCCCGACCATGCAGGCCGACGTGCATCAGCAATTCAGCGCCCAGGACGCCGGCGCGGTCGCGGCGCTGGGCGGCGGCCAGTTCCCGCAACTGCTCACGACTCCGCAGCTCACGTCGGACCTGCAACTCACGGCACAAGCCCTCCGTGATTTCTCGACGAGCCAATGTTTCCCGACGACCGGGTACTGCGTCAGCGCACGGTTCGTCGCCTACTGGAACGCCCACGGTGGCCTGGCGATCTACGGGTATCCGCTCAGTGAGGAGTTCAACCAGCAACTCGCTGACGGTCACACCTACGCCGTGCAATATTTTGAGCGGGCGCGCTTCGAGTGGCATCCCGAGAACCAGCCGCCGTACGACGTCCTACTCGGCCAGTTCGGGCGGATCATTCACCCGGCTGACCCACCCGTTGCGCCACAGGACGGCGCGCAATATTTTGACGTCACCGGCCACAACGTCAGCCCGGCGTTCTTCGCCTACTGGCAGACGAATGGCGGCCTGGCGCAATTCGGCTACCCGCTCAGCGAAGCGTTCACCGAAACATTGGCGAATGG
>DASUBC010000395.1:0-4816 GCA_035763465.1 Thermomicrobiales bacterium | reverse complement strand
CAGTATAGCAGATAACCATGAATGCGCTCGTTGCCGACTCCGCCAGGAAGATGTACAACAGTCAAGTACGGCTTGCCGCTCCGCGAGTCATGGCATATGTTCTGCAACACCGGCAGGCGTCAGTCAGGTAGCCGGCGTCGGGTCACACTTGCGCTTACTGCGGTGACCAGGCCGAGCAACGAGCGGGCATAAATAGCCTGCGGCGGGCGCTCGGTCACGCGTGCCCGCAGATACGCGGTGTGGGCCGAGCGGCCGGCGGAACGATTGCGTAGCAAGGAGCGCGAGTGATGACCACCAACAGCCTACGGCCGGCGGAGGCCGTTCTGACGCGGCTCGACAGCGTGCTGCCGGACCTGGAAACCCTCTACAAAGACATTCATGCCCATCCAGAACTCTCTATGCAAGAGACCCGGACGGCCGGCATCGCCGCCGACAGGCTGCGCGCGGCCGGCTATGACGTGACCACCGGCATCGGACAGACTGGCGTGGTTGGCGTGTTACGCAATGGGGATGGCCCGGTGGTCATGCTGCGCGCCGACATGGACGCGCTGCCGGTACAGGAAGCGACCGGTCTGCCCTACGCCAGCACGGTCACGACCACCGACCGCGACGGGAACACGACGCCGGTGATGCACGCCTGCGGCCACGACATGCATGTAACCTGGCTGGTCGGTGCGACCGCGCTCCTCGCGCAGGCCCGCGACGCCTGGCACGGCACCCTGCTGGCCGTCTTCCAGCCGGCCGAGGAGACGGCGGAGGGCGCGCAGGCGATGATTGACGACGGGCTGTTCGCGCGCTTTCCCAAACCCGCTGTCGTCCTGGGCCAGCACGTCATGGTGGGGCCGGCGGGCGCTGTCGCCGGGCGCACGGGGGTGATCACCTCCGCCGCCGACAGTCTACAAATCCGCTTATTCGGGCGCGGCGCGCACGGCTCGATGCCACAGGCGAGCATTGATCCGGTGGTCATGGCTGCGGCAACGGTGCTGCGGCTGCAAACAATCGTCTCCCGCGAGGTCGCGGCCACCGAGGCGGCGGTGGTCACCATCGGCGTCCTCCAGGCCGGAACCAAAGAGAACGTTATCCCGGACGAGGCGCTCATCAAGCTGAACGTGCGTACCTTCGACGCAGGAGTGCGGAAGCGGGTGCTGGCCGCGATCGAGCGCATTGTCAACGCCGAAGCGGCGGCCTCGGGCGCGCCCCGGCCGCCGGAGATCACGCCCATTGACCAGTATCCGCTGGCCGTGAACGATGAGGCCGCAAGCCAGCGGGTTGTCGCCGCGTTCCGGCAGTATTTTGCGCCTGAGCGGGTCCGGCAGACCGGCCCGGCGCCGGCGAGCGAGGACTTCGGGTCGTTTGGCGCCGAGTGGCAGGCGCCGTCGGTGTTCTGGTTCGTCGGCGGCACAGACCCCGCGCTCTACGCAAAGGCCAAAGAGGCCGGCACAATCAACGAGATCCCGACCAATCACAACCCGCGCTTTGCCCCGGTCATCCATCCCACCCTCGAAACCGGCGTAGAGGCGCTGGTCGTCGCCACGCAAGCCTGGCTGGCGTCCTAAGCCACCGGCTGTTCGGGACGAGGAGCGCGCGGTGCACACCTTCCTGGTGGTGCTCGATCTGGCTGGCACGTTCGTTTTCGCGCTCAGCGGAGCGATGGCGGGCGTCAGACACCGGCTCGACCTCTTCGGGGTGCTCGTGCTCGCCTTCGTGGCGGGTAACGCCGGCGGGATCACCCGCGACGTGCTGCTCGGTGCGACGCCACCGCCCGCGATCGGCGACTGGCACTACATCGTTATCTCCCTCATTGCTGGGCTACTGACGTTTCGCTGGCAGCGGCTCGTTGCCCGGCTGAAAAGCCCGGTGCTGATCTTCGACGCGGCCGGGCTGGCGCTCTTCGCGGTCACCGGCGCGCAGAAGGCACTCGCCTTCCATCTCAACCCACTCGCGGCGGCGCTCCTCGGCGCGCTGACGGGCATTGGCGGCGGTATGGTGCGCGATGTACTGGTGACAGAGGTTCCAACGGTCCTGCACGCCGACCTCTATGCCGTGGCCGCCCTGGCCGGTGCGGCCGTGGTTGTAATTGGCGGCCGGCTGGGCTTGCCGTCCGTCGTAGGTGTCATCGCTGGCGCGGCGCTGTGCTTCGGGCTGCGGCTCACGGCGATCTGGCGCGGCTGGCAGTTGCCCGTCGCCCGCCAGCCGGCGGCTGCGGCGGAGCGCGATCCGCACGAGCAGTGACTGGGAGGACGCGGCGGGCGAAACTGATCAGGCACCTGGAGGTGAGCGGGTGGCGACGTTGACGGCTGCGACGAAGGCACACGACGTCGGTAACGATCGACTCCTCTTCGGCATGATTCTCGGCGTGCTGGCCTTCTGGCTATTTGCCCAGACCACGCTGAACATCGCGCCAATCATGGCGGCAGATCTGGGCGTCGCGATGAGTGTGATGAACATCGCCGTGTCCATCACGGCCCTGTTCTCGGGCATCTTCATTGTCGTCATGGGCGGGCTCGCCGATCGCGCCGGACGGGTGAAGATCGTGCAGTGGGGCTTCGTCCTCAGCATCGTCGGCTCGCTGCTGGTCGGCCTGGCGCCCGCAGGGGCACTGGCAGCAAGCAGCCTGATCCTGGGCCGCATCTGCCAGGGGCTTTCGGCCGCCTGCATCATGCCGGCGAGCCTGGCGCTGGTGAAAGCGTATTGGGACGGGGCCGGGCGCCAGCGCGCGGTCAGCTTGTGGTCCATGGGATCGTGGGGCGGCTCGGGGTTCGCCGCGCTCTTCGGGGGCCTGCTAGCGCAAAACGTCGGCTGGCGCTGGATCTTCGTCGGATCTGCGGCCGTATCGGTGATCGGGATGCTGCTGGTGCGCGGCACCCCAGAGAGCAGCGTGGCAGCCAGCGGTAGCTATGTGTTCGATATCAAAGGCATTCTGACCTTCCTGGTGGCCATGGTCGCGCTGCAAGTCTTCGCCACGCAGGGGGCGCGGCTCGGCTGGACGAGTCCCGCAGCACTTGGCCTGCTGGCGGCGAGCCTGGTGTTCGGCTTCCTGTTCTTCCGCGTGGAATCCGGGAATGTCAACGCGTTCGTGGACTTCGGACTGTTCAAGAACCTGACCTATACGGGGGCGACGCTCTCGAACCTGCTGCTCAACGCTGTCGCGGGCATCCTCATCGTGGCCATGACGCTGGTGCAGGTCGGCGGCGGCATGAGCGCGCAGGGGGCCGGGCTGCTCACGCTGGGGTACGCGATCGCCATTGTGGCGTTCATCAGAGTCGGGGAGAAGCTGTTACAACGTCTCGGCCCACGCACACCGATGATCTGGGGCTCGCTGATCGTCGGCGCGACGATCCTGCTGCTGATGCCGACTTCCGTCAGGCTCGGAACCTACAAGGTGCTGGCGGTCATCGCCTTTACACTCTTCGGCATCGGGCTGGCCTTCTACGCCACGCCATCCACAGACGCGGCGCTGGCGAATCTGCCGGACGATCAGGCTGGGGCTGGATCGGGCCTCTACAAGATGGCGTCATCACTTGGCGCGTCCTTCGGCGTGGCTATTTCGGCCGCCATCTTCACGGCGCTCAGCGCCGACAAGACGTCGGTGAACTGGATCGCGGGACTGATCACCTTTGTCGGCAGACAGGACAACGTTGCGGTGCGCGAAGCGGCGTTGGTTGCCTTCGGCGCCAATCTCCTGATGGTCGTGGCGGCGATCATCGCGATCATGCTGACGGTACCACGGGGCAGACCGCATCAGGAAGATGGCAAATAGTAGCCTCGCCAGGGTGGGAACTGCTGTTGGTTCGGACGGTCCGGCAGTGGGAGAGCCCGGTGCTGGTCTTCGACGGGGCCAGGCTGGCGCTCTTCGCGGTGTCCGGCACACGGAAGACGGCTACCGGGACATGCGCCCCGGCCACTCGGCGGATGAACACACGCAGCAGTAGTAGTCGCGGGTCTGGTAGCCTCGACGGTGTGCGTGAATCACGACAGGATCACTATGAGCGCCCAGCGAGCAGCCGGGCGCTCATGATGCACACCGTACGATTTAGCGCGACGGGTTCTTCGGGAACCGGTACATCGTCTGAATGGCAAAATCTTCACCAGCCGGCAGCGGCTTTGACTGTGGCCGGAAGGCCGGTGGTTGTGCGGTGGCAGGACGATCGTGCCGCAGCGTTACGGGCTTGTCACCAGCAACATGGTAGGCCGTTTCAACATAGGGTACGATAGTAGACGGAAACACCGGGCCGGGTGGTGCTGGGGCGCGCGATTCTTCCATAGGGCTACTCCTCCATCCTCCTCGCGAGCCATCTCGCTACACTTACAGCATACTCTTGGTCGGGTCCACAAGCAAGTGTTTTCAGAATAGTTCGGAATATTGACAATCCTGGAGCACTTTCGCTGTCAGAGCTGTCACCTGGCCGGCGCGGACACGCGTGCCTGGTGACATCATCCATAGCCCAAATTGCCCGCCCATTTGGGCCTGGACCGATTGGCCTGGGACTGCTACTTTAGGCGTAGGACGTCCCAATGTGTTGCGGTGTTTTGGCTATTCAGCGCGATATCAGGGTTGGCGTATGCGCTTGCAGGTTTACCAGGGCAACCAATTGGCGGCGATTTTTGAGTATGGACACGAGCCGACCTATCACGGCTCATTGGGCCAGCAAGTCAAGGCGCTCATCGAGACCCGGCGTGGTGACACCACACTCGCCGGTGTGTCTATAGCTGGCGTGCCAGATGACTGGCTCACCTGGGCCGCCTCAGTCGTCCAACCAGTGCTGGCGGCGGGTGGCTTCGTCCGCTGGTACGGCTATAGTTAGGAGTCGGGCAG
>DASUBC010000394.1:0-16729 GCA_035763465.1 Thermomicrobiales bacterium | reverse complement strand
TGCAGTCCGACTCCGGCGCCCACCCGTTCGAGCGCGCCGAAATCCACATGCGCGGTCATATCCTGCGCGCCGACACGCGTGTAGGGGTCGTCCACGACGGTGTGCTGGAAATAGCACAGAAACGTGCCGTCGCGGCGCTTCGGCGCGTAGAGTTCGGCGGTGGGATAGCCATAGTCAATCGTCAGCACGCCGCCGCGCTCCAGGCGCGCGGCGACCTGGGTCAGCCAGTCGCCTGCGGCCAGGTTGATCTCGGCGCTCTGGCCCTCGGCCAGCGTGATCCCGCCGTCCGCCAGCGCCGCCGCCAGCCGGGGCGTCGAAGGCGCGGCCAGCGTTTCAGTGAACCAGGCACGCGCGGTGTCCCAGTACACGTAGCGTTCCAGGAGCTGGCCGTTCTGCCAGACGACGCGGTGGACCGGCAGGGCGTCAACGAACTCGTTCGTGAGGATGATGCCGGTGACCGGCGTGAGCGCGGCGGCAGGCTCCGGCCAGACCGCGCGCTCGGCGCAACCAGCCGCAGTGAGAAGGTCGCGCGCCGCCGCGCGCCGGTACGTGTTCGTCTCGTGCAATTCGTAACTGGTGGCCGCGAAACAGGCCGGCGCCTCATCGCGCAGCCCGACCAGTATGTCACGCGCCAGCGTGCCGCCACCCGCGCCATACTCGACGACGCTGAAGGGCGCCGGCTGCCCGAGCGCGGCCCAGACCCCCGCGACATGCCTGGCCAGGCACTGCCCAAAGAAGGGCGACAGCTCCGGCGCGGTGAGGAAGTCGCCGCCCCGTCCCGGCCGGGCCGCTGGTGTCTGATAATACCCGTGCTCCGGATGATACAGTGCGAGCTCCATAAAGCGCGCGAACGGCATCCGCCCGCTATCAAGCGCGGCGCGGATCGCCGCGACGAGCGCCGGATTACTGCCTTCACTGGGATGGCCGGTTGTGGCAGCGGGCAGCGCCGCGCCGCGCAGATCAGGTGCGTTCATATCGCCAAGTATAGCGCCAGGCGTGGCATGTGGCGTGCGCTTATCAGTCGGGCGGTCGGGCAGTCGGGCAGTGCGCTGGATTGGCACTGCGTCAGCAGGCAGGCACGGTGCTGAGGAGGTGTACCCCGGATTGAAATCCGGGGCTAGGGGCAGCGGCCACGAAGTCCTCATGAGAGGACTGGATTTGTTGCGAGGCCGGGGTCAACGGCTAATTCATCGGTTGACCCGCCCCAGTCCGCGGAGGCGGACTTCGTGGCCGCAGGCCAGCTAGCCCCGGATTTCAATCCGGGGCACCTCTCAACGCCACCGCGTCGGCAATCGAGCACCGCGCAGACGAAAACCCACTGCCCGACTGCCCGACTGGTACTAGCGCGCGGGCGATGCCGATTGTAGAGTATGCTTGGGCGGGCTGGCCGCTGGTCCGGTTGGCTGGTGGAGAAGGAGGCGCACAGGCTATGGCAGCAGAACGGCATACCGTCGCGTTCATGGTCGGCATCATTCTCGGCGCGCTGGCGGGCGCAGTCGCGACCCTGCTGCTGACGCCGCTATCGGGTACGCAGACGCGCGATCAACTCACAGCCCGCCTGCACGGCGGCGGCGATGCCAGCGGCAGCGAATTGGGCTAGGAGCACGGCGAACAGGAGGAAGAGACGATGCAACTGGTGCGAACCGCCTGTAAGTATTTCGTCTATGGCTTGCTGATTGGGCTATTCTTTGCGCCACGTTCCGGCGACGAGACCCGGCGGGTGATTGTCAGCCAGGCCAGCCAACTCTTTGGCGGTCTCTTCGGCGTGCGGGATGAGAGCGGCGGCGCCTGAGCCGGCGTCGCACTGGGAGGTAGACGATGCTGCCGATCGGTGACTATGCCGGCCAGCGGCGCAGTTTTCCGATCGTCAATTATGGCCTGATCGCGGCCAATGTGCTGGTCTTCCTCTATCAGCTGACCCTGCCGGCGCGGCAGCTGGATATATTTGTCGCCAGCTGGGGCGCGGTGCCCTTCGAAATTACGCATGGGGTAGACCGCGCCCCGACAATCGGGCTACCGATCTATGTCACCCTGCTCACTGCGATGTTCATTCATGGCGGCTGGGCACACCTGCTGTTCAATATGCTCTATCTCTGGATTTTTGGCGATAATGTCGAGAATGCGTTCGGTTCGTTCAAATACCTGATCTTCTATCTCTTCTGCGGCATCGCGGCCAGCCTGGCCCAGATCGCGATCAGCGCCGACTCGCTCGTGCCGACCATCGGCGCGAGCGGCGCGATCGCCGGGGTGATGGGCGCTTATCTGGTCATGTTTCCCCGCGCGACGATTCGCACACTGGTCTTTCTCGGCTTCTTTGTCACCATTGTCTATCTGCCGGCCGTGCTGGTGATCGGCATCTGGTTCGTGCTGCAACTGATCAGCGGCGTCGGGGCGCTTGGCGCCCGGGCGCAGGATTCAGGCGGTGTAGCCTTCTGGGCGCATATTGGTGGGCTAGTGACCGGCGCGATTCTGGCGCTGCTGTTGCGGCGGCGTGACTATCAGGCCGCCGCGCCGAGCTTATCGCGGCGCTTCCGTTAGGCGCGGATCCAGGTCCGCGCCCGCGTGGCTGGTCGCCGTCTCGTCGTCGAGCAGCTGGTCGAATACACTCGCTGGCGCTGGGCGACCGAAATAATACCCCTGCGCGTGACCGCAGTTGAGCGCAGCTAGCCGCGCACGTTGCGCGCTTGTTTCGACACCCTCCGCCGTCACCGTCAACCCCAGGATGTCGGCCAGGCCGATGATCGTGCGTGCAATAGCGTCATCCTCGGTTTCGCAGCCCAGGCCCGTGACGAACGCCCGGTCAATCTTCAGGGTATCCACGGGGAAGCGCTTCAGGTAACTGAGGCTGGAATAGCCGGTGCCGAAGTCGTCAATCGCCAGCGCGACACCAAGCGCCTTCAGGTCGCGCAGCGTGGCGATAGTCGTGGCGGCGTCTTCCATGACCGCGCTTTCGGTAATCTCCAGTTGCAGCAAACGTGGTTCAAGTCCGACACGGTCGAGGATCGCCCCAACCTGCGCGCTCAGGTGCGGTTCCTGAAATTGCCGCGCGGAGAGGTTGACCGCGACGCGGAGTGGCGGCGCGTGCCTGGCGCGCGGGCGCTCCTGCCAGCGCCGGGCCTGGCGGCAAGCTTCCTCCAGCGTCCACCAGCCCAGCGGGTTAATCAGCCCGGTCTCTTCGGCCAGGGGAATGAAGTCACCGGGCGGCACCAGCCCGCGCGCCGGGCGCAGCCAGCGAATCAGCGCCTCCGCGCCGACAATCCGGCCGCTGGCCAGGTCAACCTGCGGCTGGTAGTACAGCACGAACTCCCGCCGGTCGAGCGCCTGGCGCAAGTCGGCTTCCAGTTCCAGGCGCTCGATGGCGCGGGCGTTCATGCTACTCTCGAAGATCTCGTAGCCATCGCGCCCCCTGTTCTTGGCGCGGTACATCGCTACTTCGGCATCACGCAGCAGCGCTGCCGGTGACGAGTGCTCGCGCTGGCTAAACGCGATGCCGACACTGCTCGTCACCACGACATCGCGCCCGGCGAGGGTGAAGGGCGCCCGCAGGGCGGCGCCGATCTGTTCCGCCAGGCGGGTCACGGCCCCGGCGTCGGTGACGTCTTCGAGCAAGACGGCGAACTCATCGCCGCCGAAGCGCGCCGCCGTATCGTCCGCGCGCAGGCAGGCGTGCAGACGCTCCGCGACCGCTACCAGGAGCGCGTCACCGGTGGCGTGGCTCAAACTGTCGTTGATGACTTTGAAGCGATCGAGGTCGAAGAAGATCAGCGCGAGTTCCCCCTTGCCCTGTTCCTGACGGGCCAGGGCGTGTTCCAGCCGGTTGGTGAAAAGCGCGCGATTTGGCAGTCCAGTCAGCGGATCATGAAATGCCTGATAGGTCAATTGCTGCTCGAAGGCTTTGCGTTCGGTGATGTCGCGCATAGTGATGACGACGCCGCGCACGCTCGGTTCGTCCAGCAGATTGGCGCCGATGACGTCCAGGTAGTGCCAGGAGCCATCGTCGTGCCGCGCCCGCAGTTCCAGGGTGACGTGCGCTCCTGGTCGTTCAAGCAACCGCGTGAAACTGGCCCGTGCCGTGGCGTGTTCGGCGGGATGGGCGAAGTCAAAGACCAGCCGGCCCAACCGTGCGCCGGGCGGATAGCCCAGGATACGTTCGATGGCCGGGCTATCGTACTGAATGTAGCCGTCGCGATCCACGACGGTGATCATGTCCGAACTATGCTGCACCAGCGCGCGAAAGCGCGCTTCGCTCTCCCGCAGTCCTGCTTCGGCGCGCTCGCGCTCGGCCAGTTCGTGTTGCGCCGCGCTATACAGGCGCGCATTGTCGAGCGCGAGCGCCGCCAGACTGGCAAACTGGCGCAGCGTTCCCAGCGCGGCGGCGTCGAATCGCCCGTCCGGTGTGGTGTCCAGCAAGGCGAGCACCCCGACGATCTGGTCGGCCGAACGAAGCGGCACGGCGATTGCCGCGTGGCCGGCTGCCGGCGCGGCTGCCGGTTCCTGCCCCGACCAGGTAGTGTAGTCATCGAGCACGAGCGCGTCGCCACGCTGCCAGACCGCGCCCGCCAGGTCTTCGCCGCGCCGCAAGCGCCGGCCCACCATATCGTGACAGGCGCCGATGCCCACCCGGCCCAGCAGCTCGTCGCGCGCCTCGTCGAGCAAATAGACATAGCCATGCGCCGTGCCGAGCAGCGCCCCGGCGCGTGTGACGACCGTCTGCAACAACTCGTCCAGGTTCAGCCGGTTCATCAGCGCGAGCGTCGTCTCGTGCAGCGCCGCCAGGTAATCGTTCTGCTGGCGCAGTGTCGCCTCGTAGGCGATGCGCCGGCTCAAATCGGTCTGAATGCCGATGTAGTGGGTCACGACGCCAGCGGGGTCGCGCACCGGCGCGAGCGCCAGTTCGGCCCAGTAGGGCGTACCGTCGCGGCGGTAGTTTTGCAGTGTCACCCGGCAGTCCCGTTCGTCGCGGATCGCCCGGCGGATGACCGCGACCGTCGCCGGATCGGTCGCTGGTCCCTGGAGGAAGCGGCAGTTGCGTCCGAGCATTTCCGCCGCCGGATAGCCTGTCAGGCGCTCGACGGCGGAATTGGCGAAGATGAGCGGCATATCCGGCTGGGTCGCGTCGGCGATCATGATGCCGGCGCCGGCCGTCTCGACTGCGCGTTCACGCAGGCGCATCTGCGCCGCCTGTGCGCGCAGCTGGAGGCCGAGGTCACGCAGCCGGCCGATGCCCGCGCCAGCCACCAGCAGCGCGATCAACCCCGTGATGCTGCTGGCGTTGAACATATGTGACCAGTCGGGGGTATGCAGCCACAGGAACAGCAGCGTATGGAGAGGGAATGACAACACTGCCGCGCCTAGACCGCCACGCAGCCCGTACCACCAGGCCGTCGCGGCGACAGGCACGACCGAGAGCGACGCCAGCGCGATGCCGTAGCGGTTGAAGCAGGTGACAAAGATCGTGATGTATAGCAGCCAGACGCCTGTCGCCGTGATAAGCCGCACGCGTGGCGAGAACCGCAGTGGGGCAAACGCGCTCATGATCTGTCTCATCCATCTGCTGGTCGTGACTGGTGGACTGTGCCGATGCGCGCTGCAATGTAGACACGGTCAGCCTTTGGTCTCCCTACGACCTTGATGACAATTGTCGTATTTGCTGGTGCGTGCGCCAATAGCCGATCCTGCCCACCCACCGTGGTACTTTGGTGGGGGACGGCGGACGAGTCGGGCAGTCGGGCAGTCGGGCAGTCGGGCAGTGGGTTTCGGCCAGCACAATGCCTGGCCGCTGGCGCAGTACCGGTGAGGTGTACTCCGGAGGCGTTATCCGATCGGACGTTGCCAGCCGGCGGCGCGGGCGACGACGACGATCGCTGGCCGATGGCGCCGGCGATCGTCGAGGAGACCTCAGCGGTCGTGGTGTCCGGTGTGGGCGGCGCCCGAGGCGCCGAGGTCGTCGGAGCGGCCGGCGGCGATCCGCGACCACTGCGCGATCGGTCGCCCGTCCAGGCGAAATGCGTTGCCGCCGCGATTGGTGTCGAAGCGCCGCGGCCACCCCGCGGGCGAGTCCTCCCAGGGCTCCTGGCGACCGTAAACCGTCATGTCGAGCATCTGGTAGGAGTTGCCCAGCGTCTCGCACCCGCGCCCGGTGGTCCAGTACGTCTCGAACACGCGGTCGCTGTCGCGCAGGTAGCACGCCTTCATGCCGAAATGGCCTCCGGGCGCGATCCGCTCCAGGGACGCTTCGGGCACGGCGTACCACGGCATCGCCCAGCCCATGAACTCCCGGTACCGATTGCTCTCCTCGAACGGCCCCTCGCAGAAGACCGCGAAGGTGACGTCGCGCGAGTGCAGGTAGCCAAGTTCGAGGACGTGGCCGGTGTTGAACGTGCAGCCCTCGCACTGGTCGGCGGCGGGGCGGCCGGTGTGCCACATGTGGTATGACACGAACAGCTGCGTCCGCCCCTCGAAGGCGTCGAGGAGGGTGACCGCTCCGCTTGCCCCGATGAGCGGCGCCGCCGGATCGACCTCGACCATCGGCAGCCGCCGGCGGGCGGCGGCGATCGCGTCGCCTTCGCGGGTGTGCGCCTTCTCGCGCTTGCGGAGCTCGGCGATCTGCTCCTGCCAGGCGTCGCGGTCCACGATCGGCGGCAGGGCGGGACGGATGTTCTCGGTCGTCATCACGATCCTCCTTGCATAATACTGAGAACAAACACGCGACGATATGGATCAGGACGTCAGAGGGCGATCGCGGCGCGTGGCTGGACGATGATCGGGTGGTCAGGGTGCGCCAGCTGCCCCAACGTCCGGTTGTGGTGCGCGATGATCTGCGCCGCTGGCAAGTTGGGGGTGTCCTCCGTCGTGTGGCCGTCCGCCACGAGGATGACGTCGAAGCCCTCGCTGGCCGCGCGGCGGCAGGTCGCGTCCACGCAGAGTTCGGTCTGCACGCCGGTGACGATCAGGCGCCGCACGTCCCGCGCCGTCAACTCCTCCAGCAGCGGTGTCCCATAGAAGGCATCGCAGGCGCGCTTGTGGATGACCAGCTCACCCTTGTCTGGGGTGAGGGCGGCGAGGAACTGCCATGCCGGCGCTCCGGGGCGCAGCCAGTCGTCCTCATGCTGAATGAAGACGATGGGCGTTCCTGCGGCGCGCGCTTCCGCCACCAGCCCCGCCAGTCGCGCCACGATCTCCTCGCGCTGGTACGCCGCCGCGACGTTGCCGACCTGCATATCGATCACCAGCAGCGCCGTGTCGGTTGCCATCTGCTCCTCCTTTTCCTCCTCAATAGAACATCTGTGCTGAGATGAGTATAACGGCTGCTGGCGCCGGCGGGCAAGACGCCCACCGGGACGCGCGCTGCGGCGCCGAGCTCTTCTGCGTCGGCGGAAACACGATGCTATGACGCGCCGCCCTGGCCCACAACGGCAGCGCCGCTGAACACGCGATGGTTGTCGGGGAAGCGGTCCGCGTAGATCCCAGCGGCACGTCAGTTTAGGGCTGGTCAGCCCCGACCCGAACCCACTGCCCGCCTGCCCGCCTCGTCAGTCCTGGCCGAAGAGGTCGGCGTTGGCGGCACGAGAGCGGGCCTGTAAGTCCGCCAGCGTGCTGGCCGGCGCACGGCCACTCATCAGGGTGAAGAAGTCATGGTCATACGAGCGGGTGCGGAGTACCATCGGCATGGGGATGGCATGACCGAGCACGAGACACTGCTGCTTTGTCTCCAGGCTCGCCAGCACGCCCCGCCAATGTGAGCGCCCGGCCACGCCCGTCAGCACCGCGTCAATGTCGTGCTCCTCGGTCAGCAGGCCGGTGATCTTCGTGCCCAGCTGCGACAGGATTTCCGCGTCAATCCCGCTCGGACGCTGGTCCACCACAAGCAAGGTGACGCTGTACTTCCGCATCTCGCGCGCGATTGTGCCGAAGATGGTCTGCCGGGCGACGGCGGGCGCGAGGAACTTGTGTGCTTCCTCCAGCACGATCATCAACGGGTGTGGCCTGTCGGCGGCGCTCTGCGTCGTGTCGTACTTTGTCACCTGCTCGGTGTAGGCGGCGTGGATGCGGCGCGTCAGGACGTTGGCGACGAGCATGTAATCGAGCAGGCTGCCGTGCCGCCCGAACTGGAGGATGACGTGCTCCCGCTTCTTGAGCCGGCCGAGCAGCGTGTCAATCACGTTGGTCGCTGCGCGGCGGACGATATAGTCACGGCTGTCCAGGAGCGCCAGTTTCTGTTTCAGCGCCGTCACCGCGCCCTCGTGCGCGCCCGATTGCTCGCAGAACGCCTTGATGCCGTCGGCGTCCATGTCCAGCAGGGTCGCCAGCCAGTCCTCGCGGTAGCGGCTGAAGAGGCTATGCGCGGTCGCGGCGAACGTCGGCGTCAGATTCAGTTCACCGGCCAGCAGTTCGACGTCGCCCGGCTCGATCTGGTTGAGGCCGATCTGCAAGGTCGCGTCGAGTTGCTGGCGGGTGGCATCACGCTGGTCGAGCGAGAAGACCCCCACGCGCGAGCCGAACATCTCGCGCAGGCCGCGCAGTTGCGCGCCGCCCTCGCCTTCCTTCTGCCAGGCGTATTCCGAGTGCATATCGAAGATCAGCGTCGAAGCCAGGCCGGCCTTGATGACGCCGCAGAGCAGCAAGCGGGTCAGCACGCTCTTGCCGGTGCCGGACTGCCCGAAGACGCCATTGCTGCGCTCGACCAGGCGGGCCAGGTCAAGCGGGATCGGCTGCTCCATCGTTAGCGGCGTGCCGAGCGCGAACTTGCCCTCCTTCAGGTTTTCCGCGCCGAAGACGACGTCGAAGTCTTCGCCCGCGGCCTCACGCAGCGTGGCGAAGTGCATCGGAATGGTGCGGACCGGTTTTGGCTTGTCGCCAGTCACATTGGCTTTGTCTTCGAGCATCAGGCTCGGCTTGATCACCGCTTCGGCGTAGGTCTGCACGCCGGCCAGCGCGGCGCGCAGGAAGGGAGAACCGGCGGGTGCGGGGTCGGCCGCCAGGGCAGGGTCGGTCAACCGCAGTTGCAAATCGGCGATTGTGCTGAAGTAGCGATGCTGGTCGCCGTCCACCACGACGAAGTGGCCGACTTGCAGCGCCTCGGTCGAGTGACCGGCGGCCAGCCGCACCGTGAGGCCGTCGAGAAAACTGCCGCCGGTCACAACTCCTAACTGCTCTGGCATCCCGGCCCCCATCCTGTCCGCGCGATTGCTATTGCAGCGCCGAGTAATCGGTCGGCTCCAGAAAGCGGCTCGTGATGTTGGCGACGATCGGCCCGTCGCGCTCGCTCTCCGCCTTGGCCGCGATCCATTCGGGGTCGGCGCGGAACGCCTGCCAGTTCTCGACCGCTGCCTCGGCGCTCGGGTGCGTGACGAGGTACACCAGGTCGCCCGCCCCGTCGTCCGGCGCGCTCTGCACCCAGTAGCCGACCGACTGGATGCCGTGCCGCGCGAAGATGCGACGGGTATGGTCGCGGAAACGCGCGTGCAGCCGGTCCATCATGCCGGGCGTGGCGGTATAGGTTCGCAGTTCATAGATCATCCGCGCTGCTCTCCTCTCGCGATGTGTTCTGGCGCGGCACAACGCCGCCGGCTGATTATCGCATGACGATGCGGCAGGTCATTCACAGGGGCGCTGTACCGATGGGTTTCCCACCGTGGCCGTTTAATCGGTTGTCGGTAGGCGGTAGTGACCAATCCCCCGGATCGATCGCCTCAAGCACCGTCACCAGCCGGTCGTAGTCGCGCTTGAACAGGCGCGCAACCTGCCGGCCGGCCGCCGCCAGCCAGGCATCGTCGTGGCCCCGGCCGCGCCAGACCGCCCGAATGTGCGCGGCCAGCAGTTGTTCTGGCGCTACTTCGCCGTCGCTCGCCGCCAGAATCGGCAGGTAGCGCGGCGTCTCGGTGAACGCGCGCACCACGCCCGCGTCACAGTGCAGCACAGAATAGTGCAGTGGCGGTGGGCAGGGCGGCAGATGGTGCCGGGGCGTGCCGCCCGGCTCGGTATACCCGATGATGGCGACCCGAAAGGTCGTCCGCAGAATCCGGTTCAGTTCCGGGTGCTCGGCGTAGATCGCTGCGTCATAGACATCATCGTTGCCCCGGCGCACCGCTTTCCGGCCAGGGTCAATTCCACCAGTCTGCCCAAACGCCACGGCGCCATAGAGCGTCAACTCATCCGGCAACTGCACCGCGACCAGCGCGCCAAGCGGTGGCAGGTCGTGCAACACCGCGCTCTCCGCCCAGAAATCTACGGTACTCGTCTCAATGATTTCGCCGATGCGGTCGTTCACACAAACCTGCTCCGTTTGCTGGTGTCCTTGGCCGAGCGCAACATCACAATGCCCAGGCGGGCGAGCGCCTCTTCCACCATCGTCTCGATCGCCCGGCGCTCACCGGCGTTGATCACGGCTTGCTCGTGGGCTTCTTGCAGCACCGAGGGATAGCCGCGCCCGCGCTGGCACTGGTCATACACGACGCCGTGGACGAGGTCGAGTTGCGCCGGTGATTCGGCCACCCAGGCGGGAATCTCGACGCGGGCGATTTCCACGCCGGTCTGGAGGTAGAAAAAGGCGATCCGGTGTTCGCGGTAACGCTGCAATATCTTCGAGGCGCTGTAATAGACCTCGGAGCGCTCGCCTGGGCGCAGGTTCGCGATGTGCGCGAAGAGATGGCGATCGGGCACGGGCGGAATCACCTGGCAAGCGGGCACGGCACGTTCGGCGCGGCAGCGGTCGCAGTTGATCGGCAGACCGCGCGGCGGATAGTCACAGACCGCCAGGCGCAGCGCGTCGGTGACATCCTTCCCACCAGGGTAACTGATATACGAGGCGACCGGTGTGCCGCGCTCGCGCAAATCGTCGAGCGCAGCCAGAAAATCTTCCAGCACCCAGTCCTGCACGGTCGTTTCCTGGCTCGACAACGCCCAGAGAATCAGGGTGCCGTCCTGCAAAGCGACGGCAGGGCGGGCCACCGCGCCGGCCAGTGCCGCCAGCGCGGCCAGCTCATCGGCCGCGCGCCGCATCCCCAGGATCGCCGCGTTGACCGGGATGCGCCCGTCTACCTGTAACTCGTGCTCGCGGTAGCGCAGTTCCGCCTGGGACGAAAGTTCGGCATCTGGTCTCGTTCCGTAATGAAAATGGACCCTACTGACGTTAATGAGATAGAAGCGCGCCGGACTATGACGGTCGGGGAGGATGAAGGAGCCGTCGGTCGCCAGGACACTGAAATCGGTGGGTGGTGGTGGGGCGGGGTACGCGCCGTTGAAGCCGGCGCGGGGAATTGCCGGCATCCAGGAATGGCGGTTCTTTCCATCCGTAATCCGGGCGACGAGGTCGCCCGCGTCAATCTCCGCGTAGGCGTCGCGCAGGGGCGCGAACTCGTCTGGGCCGCCGCGTGGCACTTCGCGCGTGAGTTCGTCAATCTGGCTGGCGATCTTCGCGAAGTCGAATGGCATGATGCCTCCCGTATGGGCGTTCTTCACCCGGTATTGTACTGTGTACGTACAGCACGACGCAAGGCGGCGCAGGTTCCTGGCATCATCCTTGCACCCTTGATCCCTGACAGGTGCGATGTCTGGCAAGTACAACGCAAGTGGATGGAGCAATGCGATGATACGCGGTCTACGGTATATCTTCTTGAGTGGCAGCCTGGGAATCCTCATGCTGGCGCTGGCGGCGTGTAGTTCGCTGGGGTCAGCGACGGCGACGCCGAAGGCAGCGGTGACGACGAGTCAGACGACGTCAACGTCGTCGGCTGCGTCTGCCGTGGCGACATCGGTATCGTCGTCAACGCGCGCCAGCGCGGCAGCCACACCAGCCGCCACCGCGACTGTGGCGGGAGCCAGCCCTACGGTGACCAGGGCCAGCGCCGCGACGGCTTCGGCCAGTCCCGCGCGGGCCGCGACGCCGGGCACCCCGGCGACGCCTGCCGGGAACGTTACGCCTGAGCAAGCCTATAAGAACTTGCAGCAGTTGAAGAACTTCCGCGAGAAGTGGTCGCTCACGGGCATTGCGCTGGTCGGGTTCTCCGGCACCCTCAGTCCGGTCTTCGATTATGCTGATGGCAATACGAAAGTGACGATGACCGGCGGCGGCGCGACCATCGAGGCGTACAAGGTCAACGGGCAGCTCTATACGCGCGCGCCCGTGCTTGGCGTTGTGCCCGCCGATCAGAGCAACCCGCTGGCGCCGACCGCCGAGAATCTCTTCGCGTTGCCCGATCAAATCCTGAAAGTCATCATTCCGTCGGGCGCGCAATATACCCGTGCGGGATCGGAAACGGTGAATGGCCGGGCCGCGACGAAGTATACGAGCACGATTGCCGTTTCGGACCTTGGGGTGCTCAACCCAGCCCTGTCGGGGCAGCAAGGCTCGGCGGCGACGACCGTGTGGGTGGATGACGCCCAGGGCTATATCGCGGCGGTTGATGCAACCATCTCCGCTACCACCAGCGGCACGACCGCCACGCCGATCAAAGTTCACCTTGACGTGACCGACGTCGGTCAGGTGCCGGCGATTACCGTGCCCAAGTAGGCGGGCGCAGAAGTCGAAGAAAGAAACGATCGGTGCGGGGGCGGCAAGTGCCGCCCCCGCACTGCCGTGTAATTAGCGTGTGGATGGGGCCGGCACGCCCGATTGAGCCAGGCTGTCCATGCGCGCGATCCAACGTTCCGGTTGGCGCACTTCATCGAGCGACGGCATCTTCTCCGGGCCGTCCCACACCTGGCGGGCGAGTGCGTGGCCGCGTAGCGCCACGACGCGGTCAATGAAGGTTTCACCCATGCGGTATTGCTCCAGCTTCATATCTAGCCCAGTCAGGCGGATGAAGATCTGCTCGGCCATGCTCTTCTCGCGCTGGCGCTTCTCGAACTGGTGCGAGATGAAGTCGAAACTCGGCAGAATCTGGCGGCCGATCGCGTTCATCACATGGTTACTGTAGCCTTCGACGATCGCCATCGTCGCCTGCATCTGCGAGAAGAGGGCGCGCTGGTCGGGCGTCATCAGCCGCTCGATCCAGTTGCCCATCCCACCGCCATCGGTCCGTTCGCGTGCGCGTTCCCAGAAGAGCCGGATGCCGCTGAGTCCGTTGTCCTTCAGCTGGGTTACGTCCTGGCTGAGGAACGCGAAGTACTGCTCCAGAATCGCGTTGAGGTGCGCGCGCAGCCAGGGATGGGCCTCGAATTCGAAGACGTGGGTCGTTTCGTGCAACGCGAGCCAGAGGCGGAACTCGTCCAGCGGCAGTTTCAGCGTGCGCTGCACCTGGCGGATATTCGGCTCGACAAAGTAGAGTTTCCCGTCCGTCAGCGGTTCTTTGCCGAGCAGCGCCAGGTCGTACTGGCCGAGTACCCGCCGGGCCAGGTAGCCCAGCAGCAGCCCGACTTCGCCGCTGAGCACTGTCTGGCTGACGTTGCCCCAGAGAATCGTCACCACGCGCGGCTGCTGATCGGCCAGCGGATTCAACCCCTCCAGCGGCGCGAAGAGTTGCTCGAAGCTGGTGATGTTGGCGCCGACCCAATCGGCGCGGTCGAAGGCCAGCGCCGCGTCGAAGGGCCGGGGTAATTGACTGCCGGTGTAGTCGGCGATGGGACCGAGGCAGCGGTCTACTAGCTGCCGGTAGGTCGTCGCCAGGCTGGCGCGCTCGGCCGCGCCCAGCCGGTCGCTCCGGTTCATCCCGGCCGCGACCGTGCGGACCTGATTCCAGTCAATGAGTTTCGGCACGACGCCGGTCTGGCGGTATTCGCGCGTCTTGCTCGTGGCCCAGGCGCCAATGGCGGCGCCCGCGAGCGCGCCGGCGGCGAGCAGGCTGAGGTTCACTGGACGGCGGCGGGGAGTCTCCACGTATATACCCTTATACCCTTTCCTGGCACGTATTCACCAGTGCGCATTCGCTGGCGCCCTGGCGCGGCAGCGAAAATCTTCTGAAACGCTGGTGCGATCATCACGGCGCTCGAACCCGGCGCAGCTGCCGATGCGCTTTCTCATGCTAGTGCGCCGCGCTACGCGCTGTCAAATGCGAGGCGGGCAGACGGGCAGACGGGCGCCATGCAGAGGAGAACCCACTGCCCGACTGCCCGACCGCCCGACTGCCCGCCTCGTACCAGACGCCGGTGGACCCGACGTGGTATGCTCTGGGTGAGCAGACATAAGTCAGAGGCGTCGTCTGCCTCGACGTTCCAGTGGTAGCAGTCAGTAGCGCAGAGGATGCCATGGCTCACGGGCGTAGCCTACCAGTAGTGCCGGCAAATCAGGAGACGCCGCTGCCGGATCTCCTGCGGGTGCGTGGCCTGACCACGCGCTTCTTTACTGAAGACGGCGTCGTTCATGCTGTGGAAGACATCAGTTTTGGCTTGCGGCGCGGCGAGGTGCTGGGTCTGGTAGGCGAAAGTGGCTGTGGGAAGAGTGTGACCGGTCTCTCGATCATGCGGCTGGTGCCCAATCCGCCAGGGCGCATCGTCGGTGGGGAAATCGAGTTCAAGGGCGACAATCTGCTCGAATTGAACGACGAGGAGATGCGCCAGATTCGCGGCCACCAGATCGCGATGGTCTTTCAGGACCCGATGACGGCGTTCAATCCCGTCCTGACAATCGGCCGGCAAATCGCCGAGGTGCTGGAACTCCACGAACATCTGCGGCCGACCCTGGCGCAGGCGCGGGCGATTGACCTCTTGCGGATGGTCGGTATTCCGTCACCCGAGCGCCGGATCAAGGATTATCCCCATCAGTTCAGCGGAGGGATGCGCCAGCGCGCGATGATCGCGATGGCGCTGGCCTGCCAGCCCGAACTCGTCATCGCGGACGAACCGACAACCGGCCTCGACGTCACCATCCAGGCGCAGATTCTCGACTTGCTGCGCCTCTTGCAGCGCGAGACCGGCACGGCCATCATCATGATTACGCACGACATGGGCGTCGTCGCCGGGATGTGCGACCGCGCGATCGTGATGTATGGCGGGCGGATTGTCGAAGAAGCGAATATCTACGACCTCTTCGCCGACCCGCGCCATCCCTACACCATCGCGCTGCTTGGCTCCGTGCCGCGCCTCGACGAACGGCGCGAACGGCTCATCCCGATCGGCGGCTTCCCGCCCGACCTGATCGCCCCCGGCGCCGGCTGTTCATTCGCGCCGCGCTGCGCCTTCGCCTTCGATACCTGCCGGGCCAGAACGCCGCACCTGTTCGAGGTCAGCGAAGGTCACACCGTTGCCTGCTGGGCCGACGTGCAGATTGACCGGGCGTCGTAGCGAGTCGGGCAGACGGGCAGTCGGGCAGGCGGGCAGTGGGTTCTCCTCAGCACGGTGGCTGGGTGCAGGCACGGTGCCGGTGAGGTCTACCCTGGATTAAAATCCGAGGCTGAATGGCTGCGGCCACGAAGTCCGCCCGATATGAGGTCGGGGTATTCATCTAGCCGTACAGGTCAGCAAGCCCCAGTCCCGCCAGCGATTTCGTGGCCGGAGGCCATCTAGCACCGAATTCATTCGGCGGCTGCCATCGCCGCCACCATGCCCGCCAGCCAGCCACCGTGCTGAGGAGAACCCACTGCCCGACTGCCCGACTGCCCGCCTCCTCAGCGCAGCTCTGCCGCGCCAACGAGCCAGCCGGCGGCTTCCTCGCTGAGCGTCAGACCCCAGCCGGGCCGGGTCGGCACGACCATGCGGCCGTCGCGCAGTTCCAGGCGCTCGTTGAAGAGTGGTTCCAGCCAGTCGAAGTGCTCGACCCAGGTCTCCAGCGGTTGTGCGGCGGCGATCTGGACGTGTAGTTCCATCACGAAGTGGGGCGCGAGCGGCACGCGCTGCTGCTGCGCCAGCCCCGCGATGTGCTGGAAGGGCGTCACGCCGCCGACGCGCGCCACATCGGCCTGGAGAATATCGGCGCCGCGCGCGGCCAGCAAGTCGGCGTGCTCCGCGATGCTCGTCAGCATTTCGCCGGTCGCGATCGGCGTGTCGAGCGCCCGCGCCAGCGCCGCGTGCCCTTCGTGGTCGAGCGCGTCGAGCGGTTCTTCGATCCAGGTGAGGTTGTATTCCTCCAGCCGGCGGCCCATCCGCAGCGCCGTCGGCCGGTCCCATTGCTGGTTCGCGTCCACCATCAGCGGCACGCTGTCGCCCAGCGCCTTGCGCGCCGCCGACACCCGCTCGATGTCCACCGCCGCGTCGGGGTGTCCCACCTTGAGTTTGATGCCGCCGACGCCGCGCGCGACCGAAGCCAGCGCGTTCTCGACCGCTTCTTTGGCCGGCGTGGACAGATAGCCACCGGAGGTGTTGTAGCTGCGTACCGAATCACGGTACGCGCCGAGGAGTTTCGCCACAGATAGCCCCGCGCGCTTCGCCTTGAGGTCGTACAGCGCGGTGTCGAAGGCCGCGTTGGCTTGCGCCGCCAGCCCGCCCCGGCCCACCGACGCGCCGTGCCACTCTAACTTCTCCCACAGGCGGCCGGTGTCGGCAGAATCCTCGCCGAGCAAGAGGGGTCCGACCTCGCGGGCGTAGGCGAGCATCGCCGGCCCGCCGGTTCGCAGGGTGTAACTGAACCCAAACCCTTCGGCGCCGTCGGCGGTGCGAACCTCCGCCGCCAGCACCTGCACGCTTTCCAGCGGCTTCTGCCGGCCAGTGAACACCTTAGCGTCACTGGCCGGCTGCTTCAGCGGCACCGCATACAGTGCCGGCCGGACCCAGACAATCGCGCGATCGGTTGCTTCGCTCATCTCCCCACCCACTCCCTCATCCCTCGTCACTATGTCACTCGCGCCATGATACACCG